>CAYGTA010000142.1:1424-10447 GCA_964352605.1 uncultured bacterium
TTACTACTATTTATAAAGAGGGTGACTGCGTCGTAAGTTAATAAATCATCTGTATTCTTTGTAGGGTACGTTAAGCCCTCAAGGTCATAAAGCCACTCTTCATTAAGTTTAAGGCGTTCTCTTGAAGTAAGCATAATTTGAAGCGCTTCTGAGTGCTTAAGTAAATCAGTAACGAGTGTAGCTTCAGTTAGTAAATGCTCAAAGTTATCAAAAACAATCAGCATGTTTTTATCCCTTAAAAAGGCAAGAATCTGCTCAAATGCTTCTTCAGTTGGGTTTAAAGTTAAGCCTAACACTTGCGCTAAACTTGCTTCTAAAGCAGCTCTTGAATTTAAAGATGCTAAAGCTATAAAAACAACGCCATCATGATAGTTGGGTTCAACGAGCCTAGCAAGCTCTAAACTCAACCGTGTTTTACCTGTACCCCCTAAACCAATCAGGCTTAAAAGTCGACAGGCAGGCAGGCTTAACTGCTCTTGAAGCTCTTTAAGTTCTTTTTTTCTACCAATAAAGCGCGTAATTTGTTCAGGTAAGTTAGCTGATCGTGGCGTTTTAACAGCCCTTGCTTGAGACTCGGTAGTCAACTGACCTGAGCTAATGTGCTCAAATAAAACTTGCGTAGCTTCTAAAGGCTCAGCCTCATACTCTTCAAACAGCAAAGCACAAAAATCCTTATACGCCTGAACTGCCTTAGCTTTTAAACCCGCCAAGTACAAGTTTTTCAAATAAGCCTGAACAGCCTCCTCATCAAACGCATCAAGCTTAAGTAAATCAGCCAACACAGCCGCAGCAGCCTCAAACTGAGCCTCCGCCTCCAAAGCTAGCGCATACGCCCTCAAGGCCTCAGATAACTCAGCCTCCAAGTCAAAACGCTCAAGCTCGAGCCATGCATTAAAGGTACTTAAGTCCGAATTAAACGTGCCTAATAAAGGATTTGTATAAATAGTACGAGCTTCACGCCAGCTTTTTTGGCTTAGTGCTTGCTTAAAAGCCTGAATATCTGTAGGAATTAAAAACCTAACGCGTTTCTCTTCGACTTCAAGCTGGCTTGCCCACGCTTGCTTCTTTGCTCTATACAAGAGTAAACGCAAATGTTTTAACGCTGCCGCTTCACTATCATCTGGCTTAAACAAGAATGCAAGCTCAGAACGTGAAACCCAATCTGCCCTAAAAGCCAAATAAATAAGCAGTAAACTAGGCGTAGTTAAGCGAATAGCTTGACTTTCATTATCGCTAGCAAACTTAGGTAAACCCATGAGATAAAGCTTGATTGACATCTTGACTCTAAGCCTAACAGATTTATGAGAAAAAACTCGAGTGAGATTTCAAATGAATCATATAGCAGTTTTTAGGTTAAACACAGCATCGACTTAGCCCATCCGTTTTTACTCAGCTAGTTCGGCATTTATAACACTGCAAGTGTTATAAATGCAAAAGACTATAGTTGCCTTGCTGGGATACTTTCTAGAGAAGATAGCTGTGCTGCTTCTATGGTTTCATCAAGAAAAGCCCAAACAGCAAGCCATGTTTCAAAGCTAAGTTGCTCGCCTGTTCTTAAATTTTGTAATTTCACAAATTTTTGCTCTTCAATTTCACAAAAGCGAATAAGGTAGCTGCTCAGTAAGCGCTCTTTTTGCATGCTTAAAGCTTAAAAAAACCACGTCGCAGTAACGTCGCAGTTTTTAAGTAGCGAAAGCAGTTTGGCCTAAAGCGTCTTGAAGTTTCTTTACTAAAGGCTCGAGTTCTTTTTCTTTAGGGGTTGCTAGTGTTGTGCTTTTTAGGTTTTTTTGTAACTTTTGGGCTTCTTTTAAGCTGAAAGCTTGACTGGCTTCATGCGTGAGTACTTGCTCTAAGTAGGGCAGTGCTTCTTTTTCTTGTTGCTGGCTTAGTTTAAATTGTGCATAGGCAAGCATAATGTCTAAAAGCTTGGGTATAGAGTTAGCTTCTTGTACCGTTTTTAGGCTTTTGCTTAAATGCTCTTCTACGTTTGTTAGCTTGTGTAGCTTAACTTGACTTTTGGCAAGCTCAAGATAAATATCTGCTTGCAGGGTGACATCTTGCGTTAATTCACTTAAGCTCAGTGCTTTGAGTAATTGCTGTTCTGCTTCAGGGTACTCCGCTTGTTTGTAATGAACACCCCCTAACGTGTAACTAATGAGTGTTTCCATGCGTACACCACCTGCATCTTTAGTTAACAAAAGTGCATCTTGAAGCAGTGCTTTGGCTTCATCAAAAGCTTCTAAGCTGATTTTTAGAGCAGCTAAGTTATTGAGAGTTGTAGCAATATTAACCTTATCACCTAATTCCTTATAGATACTTAGCGCTTCATAATAATAAGTTTCAGCTTCACTAAATTCACCAAGATACTTCATGACAATTGCTAGACCATGAATAGCATTAGTCTCTCGTCTAGGATCAGTTGCTTTTTGTAAGAGCTTACGAACCTTAAGCAGTGTTTCTTTAGCTTTTTTAAAATCTCCCTTAAAAAACTGAATGCGAGCATAACTATCTAGGACACTGGCCTCCTGCTTATCTGCTTGCTGCCCATCAAGCAAGACAAGCGCCTTCTCTAAATGCTGCTCTGCAAGCTTAAATTCACCCAAAGGCATAAGCAAATCAGCTCGAGCACTATGCACACCCGACAAAAAGCGCTGCTTGTCAGAGCTCATCTTCGTATTTTCAAGAACCCCTAAAGCCTCAGCGTAAAAGTCACTCCCCTGCTTATAGCGAGCTGTAGAGTAAAGCAAATACTCAAGTGCGCTTAAAAGCTTAGCGAGCTGCTCAGTGTTATTTTTGTCTACTGAAGTTTGCCATGCTTTAAATAAATTATTAAGGTCATCATCTAAAACCTGTAAGAAGTTTTCTGAACGCGTACTGCTATCTGAGGTAGGAGAATTGTTAGCGGCCAGTTCACTATAAGTTGCTGCATGTCTAGCCAAAATGTCATTGGGTTCTGTGAGTTGCTCTTTTGCAAATTGCTTTAAAACCGCATGCATATCAAAACGGTTCGGTGGAATACGGCGCAGCAAAGACTCATTAACTAGTGACAATAAAATACTAAAATGTGTTCCCGTAACCTCCTCGGCTGCCTCTAGCGTAGCTCCCCCCTGAAAAACAGAGAATCTAGCTAAGGTTTGTCTTTTTTTTTCAGACAAGCCTGCCCAAGTTGTCTCAAGAATGCCTTTTAAATTCTGATGCCGTTGTGCCAAGTCAGTCTGACTTGCCTCAAGTAAGTCATAACCCTGACTTAACTCTTTAGCTATGCGCTCAACAGGCATAACCCTTGTCCAACTGGCTGCAAGCTCAATAGCTAAAGGTAAACCCTGAACCTGCTCACAAATTTGCGCTATTAACTGCAAATCAGCAGCATTAAACTCGAGCCTTGGGGCAACACGTTTACTACTATTTATAAACAGCGTGACAGCATCAAAGTCTTCTAGCTTAGTACTTACTCCAGAATTGGGGTAACTAAGACCATCCAGATCGTACAGCCACTCAGAGCTAAGATGTAAGCTTTCACGTGAAGTTACAATAATTTGTAAACCCTCTGTACCTGCAAGTAAATCATTAACAACACCTGCTGAAGCCAAAACATGCTCAAAATTATCAAGTAAAAGCAAAAGCTTCTTGCTTTTCAAAAGCTTAATAATTTGCAATTTAGGGTCTTCTTTAGGGCCTAAGGTCAAACCCAAAGCCTGCGCTAAGGTCGTAACAAAAGCACTATCTGAACTAATGGCAGCCAAAGCAACAAAACACACACCATCTTCAAAAAGGCTAAGCTCGAGTTTAGCTAAAGCTAACGCCAAACGCGTTTTACCTGACCCACCAAGCCCAACAATCGTTATTAAACGACAGCTCTCTTGACGTAATTGCTTAGATAAAATACTTAACTCTGACTTTCGCCCAATAAAGCGAGTACTTTCTTTGGGTAAATTATTTAGTACTTCTGCTTCAACAGTTGTTGTTACTTGCTTAGAAAGCAGCTGCGTATCTAGAGCTTCATTATTTTTAATAGCTTCGGCAAGTACTTTAGTAGCATCTAGCGGTTCAGCTGCATACTCTTGTTTAAGTAAATCACAAAAACTGCTATAAGCCTTTAAAGCCTTATCTCTTGCACCAGACAAATAAAGCGCCTTTAAATAACGCTTTATGACATCTTCATCTAAAGCATCTTGCTTAACTAAGTCACTAAGCACATTAGCTGCCCCAGCATAATTAGCCTGAATTTCAAGCTTATATGCATACTGCCCAAGTGCATCCTGATAAGCAGACTGTAAATCAGCACGCTCGAGTTCTAACCATGCGTTATAGGTGGGTAAATCAGCTGCACTGTAATCACCTAAAAAAGGCTTTGTGTAGACTTTACTAACCTGCTGCCAGTCTTGCTGCTTAAGTGCTTGTTTGAAGTCTTGTAAATCTGTTTGAATTAAAAAACGAACCCGTTTGGTATCGACCTCTAAAGCGTCTGCCCAGTCATATTTTTTAGCTCTATAAATCAGTAAACGCACCTGTTTTAAGGCGCTTACCTCATCATCATCTGGCCGAAACAAAAAGGCTAATTCACTACGAGATACCCAATCTTGCTTGCTCGCCAAATAAACCATGAGTAATGTGGGGCCATTAAGGCGAACTGCCTTAGTAAGTCCTAAGTGTGTAAGTTTAGGAAGCCCAAGTAAACTAAAAGATGGCATCTTAACTAAGAGCTTAGCAGAGCTTAGTAGTAAAAAGGTTTCACTTTGAGTGTCTTCAAGCCTTTGTTAGCTTCTACTAGTTGCGCTTAACACATAAAAGCCTAAAGCAATGAAGCAAATAACGAAAGCCAAAATCACCACCTTGCTTCTAGCACGTGAAAAGGCAGCTTTATAAGACACTCGAGTATCTTGCTCAGTAATTACATAAACACTGTAAAAAGCGTCCCAGTAACCCTTGTGCAAGCTAAGTTCAGCTTGCAAAGCTAAACGCTCGAGTTTCTTATCTAGTATCAAGGCTGATTTTTCTACTTCTAAGTATCCTGTTAGGGGTTCACCGTTTACGCTTTCAAAGCTTAAGTTAAAGCTTTCAGGAATAGAGTTAGATAAACGCTGAATAATTTTTGTTCGCTCGTTAGCCTTAATAAGGGATGAATTGAGCTTAGTTTGATGCACAGATAGCCTCTTTCTAAGAAATGTTTAAAGTGGATTGAGTGTATTCAGGCTCGAGTATAGTTTCTAGGTATTCGCTGGCTGCTAGCCATGTTTTGAATTCACGTATGTTGCCGCTGCTTACTTCGTAAACAACAAATTTGTGCCGCCGGTTTTTGGTGACAAGCTTTAAGATGAATGATTTTTGGGGTTTATCTAAGCTCATGCTTGTGAGTTTAAAAAGTTTGGCGTTCCAAAAGCGTTCCAAAGCTGTGAAACACGTTTGTATTTGCAGCGCTTTATGCATTGCGTCTTGCTTTTTATTAAGCTGATTGAATCGTGCCATGAGACTTATTACGACCTTTATAGCCTTTTACACTTAAAACGCTTGCATTGTTTTCATTGTCGAACTAGCTGAGTAAAAACAGATGAACTAAGTTGATGCTGTGTTTTACTTGAAAGCTGCTATATAAGTCAGCTTAGTATTAATTCGCAGAGGATTGTTTAAACACATCATCTAAAAACGCCCAAGCTGCAACCCATGTTTCAAACTCCAAAGCTTGACCTGTTTTTATGTTGGTCAAGAGAATTTTAGTCTCATTTTTACTTTGGCTTAGGCGCACTAGATAGCTGCTTAAGATTTGCTCTCTGCTCATAGGTCATAGTTTAAAGACTAGGCGTTGCAAAAGCGTTGCAGCGTTTAGCTCAAATAACTTATGAGCGCTTCTAAAAGGGTTTTTAAAGCCTGAGAGGCCGTGCTTGCTTGACTTACATTTATCTTTTGGTAACGACTTAAGTCTTCGTTTAGGCTAGCGTTGCTGTTAGGGTGCTTTTTTATAACCTTAATCAGCTTATTAGCAAGCTTGTACTCATGCTTTGCATGGCATAGCTGCAAAAGCGTTGGAGAGCAGTCAACTAAGGTGGGGGTTAAGTTTTTGGCTAAAGCACTTTCAAACGCTAAAAGTAAATAGCTTTCTGCTTGGCTAGGGTTTTCTTCTGCCAAATAAACAGCAGCCAAATTAGCTTGGCTTAAAACAATGCTTTTAATATCTTTTTGCTCTTCCTTAATAACTAAGCTTTCTTCTAGTAGCTGTTTGGCAAGCTCGAGTTTGCCGAGTTTTAAATTTACTAGCCCTGCATTGGTTTTGGTAACGGCAATGCCTTTTAAGAACTGCATGTCTTCAAAAACAACTAGGCAAGCAAGGTAGCTTTTAAGGGCAGCTTCGTAGTCTGCTTGGGCTTCTGAGATATTTGCCATGTTGTTAAGAGCAATGGCTTTGGTCATAGCGTCATTAAGCTCTGTTGCGGCTTCTAGCGTTTTATTAAAATGCTGCAAAGCTAAGTCGTAATGGCCTTGTTTTTTGGCTAAGTTTCCCAGCATGTTATTCACTCGAGCGAGCCCTCGCCAGTCATTGATTTCTTTGTAAGCGATTTCTGCTTGCTCAAAATGCCTTTGAGTTGCTGAGTAGTCACCTAATTCAAAGGCGCAATCACCCAAGTAGCCACTGCTGCTTGCTATTAGGCTTGTGTGGTTATACTTTTGTGCCGTTTTTAATATGTCATGAAGTAGAGTTTGGGCTTCTTTGATATATCCTAATTGCCTTAAAAAACGACTTTCTGAAAGTTTTATAAAGCCTAGTGCTACAGCGTCATCAGCTATTAACTCAGCTTGAGGCTTAACACTTGAAAATAACTCGAGCCCTTCACTAATGCGGCCACTGAGGTTAAAAAAGGCAAACATGCTTTGATTGAGTTCTCTTAAGTCTTGTAGTTTATTTTGCTTGTTGAGCGTTTGCCAACTGCTTTGGTAGTTAGCTAAGTCTTGTTTAATCTGCTCTTGTTTCTCTGCACTTATGTTGCTCATGCTGAGTTGGGTCTTTATGAGTTCATTTTGATAGTAAGTGGCGTGCTTGTCTAAGCTTTCTGCTAAGGTATTTGGGTTTTGCTGTAAATTTTTCTTAGCGTATTGTTGAATGAGGGCGTGCATTTCAAAGCGTCCTTCTTGGTTGCGTAGCAGTAAAGATTGATTGACGAGTGAAAGCAGTAAACTAAAATTTGCGTTTGTTATGGCTTCGGCAGCGTCTAAGCTGCAACCACCTTGAAAAACAGAGAAGTTAGCTAGGGTTTGTCTTTTTTTTTCAGACAAATCTAACCATGTTTTTTCTAAAATGCTGTTTAAATTGCGGTGTCTTTCAGGTAAGTCATTAAGGTCACTACTAAGTAAGTCATAACTTTGACTTAACTCTAACGCAATGCGTTCAATAGACATGAGTCTAGCCCAGCTAGCAGCAAGCTCTAAAGCTAGGGGTAAACCAGCAACACGCTCACTAATACTATGAATATGCTTGTAATCATCATCACTAAAGCTAAGCGTAGGCGCAACCCGTTTGGCACTATTTATAAAAAGCAGCGTGGCATCTTGCTCTTTTATAGCATCAAGCTCGAGTTCTTTAGAAAAACGAAACCCCTCAAGATCAAAAAGCCACTCTCCCGCAACATTTAAGCGTTCTCTTGAACTCACAATTAGCTTAAGTTGGGTACTTTGCTTCAGCATAGCTTCAAGAAAAGACGCTGTTTCAAGCAGATGCTCAAAATTATCAAATACAAATAAAAAGGCTTTATCTTTAAGATAAGCCAGAACTTGCTTTTCGCTATCTTCATTAGGCTTTAAATTTAGTTGCAGCGCCTCAGCACAAGCATTTACCAAAGCAGCCCGATTCGTTAAGGCAGCCAGAGCAATAAAAAGAATGCCATCTTTAAACTGCCCTTGTTGCTGCCTTGCAAGCTCGAGTGTGAGTCTGGTTTTACCTGTACCCCCTAAGCCAATAATGCTTAGTAAACGGCAGTCAGTTTGCCTGACTTGTTCATTTAAATGTTTGAGTTCTTCTTTGCGACCTACAAAGCGTGTACTTTGATTCGGTAAGCTGTTAAGTGCTTTGGTTTTGACTTGGGGTAGCTCGAGTACTTCTTGAGCATAAATGCGTTTAACTAGGGTTTGGGTGCTGGCTAAAGGCTCTGCATCAAATTCTTCTATGAGGGTTTCTTTAAACTTATCAAAAGCCTTTAAGGCTTTATCTCTTTGCCCTGAGAGGTACAAATGCTTAAGGTAAGCCTGAAAAACTTCTTCAGCTAAGGCGTCAATACTAAGGTAGAAACTTAAAAGCTGGCTTGCTTCACCATACTTAGCTTCTTGCTCGTAGTTTTTGCTTTGGGCTAATAAGGCATCAAGATAAGCTGACTCTAAATCACTACGCTCGAGTTCTAACCATGCGTTGTAGGTTATGAGTTCTGAACTACTGTAGCTGCCTAGTAGTGGCCCTTGGTAAAGCTCAATGGCGTTTAGCCAGTCTTGCTTTTCAATGGCTTCTTTAAATAACTGCACATCTGTGACTATGTTTAAGCGTACACGTTTGCTTTCTATTTCTATCTTACGGGTCCAAGTAAGTTTTTTGGCGCGGTATAAGAGCAAGCGAATTTGCTTTAAGGCGCTTGCTTCATCTTCGTCAGGGCGAAACAAAAAAGCAAGTTCAGTCCTACTGACCCAATCTGACTTAAAAGCCAAGTAAATAGCCAGCAAACTTGGGTTGTTGAGTGACAAGGTTTCGTTGTCACTTTGTTTTGCTCTGGCTATATGAAAGAGCTGTAGGTCTGCAGACATCTAAGTCTAGCTTACCCTTTATTAATTTTACGCGATGGTTTTTTATCCATAGTTCATTTTGGTAGCTATATTTTCTTATAGCAGTTTTCAGCTTAAACACTACATCGACTTAGCCCATCCGTTTTTACTCAGCTAGTTCGGCATTTAAAACGCTTGCATTGTTTTAAATGCAAAAGGCTATAGCAAGGAACCCTTGCTATAGCCTAATAAATACGAGAAAAAAAATCAATCTAATGAGAGTTAAT
>CAYGTA010000143.1:0-10391 GCA_964352605.1 uncultured bacterium
TGTCTCGACTACGTCGGCAAGGTCGGAATTATAAAGTCTTATGACATTTATACTTCAGCTTGGTATTAGATAAATATAGCCTTTTGCATTTAAAACTAGCTAAGCATTTTAAATGCCGAATTAGGTGAGTGAAAACGAATGGGCTAAGTCGATACTATGTTTAACCTGAAAACCGCTATTACAGGCAAAACCCGATGTCTTAAAACCAAACTTCACTAGGCTGAAGTTGAAAGCTTACATTCATTTGCTAGATCTCTTTTAGGCATAGGTTATAATTAGCATTACAAACTAAGCTTAGGTTTAATAAACATGCTTTTAGCTCCGAAAGGCTTCTAGTGCTCAACTATGATCTTAAAAGCAAAGCTCAAGTAAATACAGCTACTAGCTCTTCCTTTAGTGAACTCGAGCGTGGTCAGTTTCGGTCTCCTATGTTTGCTAAGGTTTTGTTTGTTATTTTTGTGGTTTCGCTTATTCCTCTAGGTGGCATGCTTTATTTAACTATGCGGGTTCAGCAGGTTGTTAGGTCTAATGTTCAGTTTAATTTAGAGAATAATGCTAATTCGCTGAGTGCTCAGATTAATAATTGGACGGATTTAAATCTTCGGGTTTTAAGGCAAGCTGCTACGCATCCTGATGTAATTTCTATGAATCCTGAGAAGCAATTACCGTTTTTGGTGTCTATAGAAAATGCTTATGAGTGGGCTTACCGGGTCTTAACTTTAGATTTAGAGGGATATGCAGTAGCTCGAAGCAGTGGGCAACCAATTTATAATGAGGCTGGGGAGGCTATCTTTTATAGGGGTGACAGGGCTTATTTTACCGATGTCATAGCAGGCGCGCCTTACGCTCAACAGGTCCTTATAAGCCGCTCTACGAACCGTCCTGCCTTGTGTTTATCTGTGGCTATTAAGAGTACAGATGGTAATACCTTAAAAGGTGTCTTACTCGAGTGTTCTTTTTTAGAGTTGTTATCTAATGCTATTACTAATTTGAGAATTGGTAGTACTGGCTTTGCTATGTTACTCAACGAGAAGGGTCAGCTTATTGCGCATGGGGGTAATCCTCAGGTGGTTAGTGAAACCCTGCAAGATTATAGTGATTATCCGGCTACAGCTATTCCTTTAAATCAATTGTCTAGCCTGAGTATTGATAGTGAAGAAGTGATTGCAATTAAGCAAGATGTTGGTTTGGGCTGGACACTTATTGTGCAGCAGGATAGTTCTGAGGCTTTTGCGCCCTTAAAACAGGTGCAACGAAACGCAATTATTTTATATGTCATTTCGGGTCTTCTTATTATTTTGGTTGCGTTTGTGTTTACCAGACGGCTTGTAAGACCACTCGAGCGTCTTAAGTTTACGGCTGAGAGTATTAGTCGTGGTCATTTAGATGTTAGTAATGAGGCGTTACACCGTAAAGATGAAATTGGTGATTTGGCTAAAGCTATTGAGCGTTTGAGAATTAGTGTGAAAATGATGTTGAGTGAGTTAGCGCAAAGGACATCGAAGGATTAGCATGAGTAATCTTGATTTAGAAAGAACAGCGCTTAGTCAAAAGGCTTACCGCAGCTTAAGGACAGCTATTTTGACGGGCCGCATTCCGTTTGGTACGCAGCTTATTCTTAAAGATTTGGCTGATCTGATTGGCTTTTCTCCTACTCCTATTAAACAAGCCTTAACTTCTTTAGAGCGTGAAGGTTTGGTTATTTTGATTCCTTACCGTGGCTTTTTTCTGCCTAGTTTTGATGCGAAAGATGTCACTGAAATTTATGAAATTAGGGAAGCTTTAGAGCGTAGGGCAGCCAGAACGGCTGTTAAGTTTATGACGAAAGCAGACTTAGGTAAGCTCGAGTCTATTTTGTTGGCGCAGCTTAAGAGTGCGCGTGAGGGTAATACGGAAACCCATGTTGATCTTGATTTAAAGTTTCATACGCTTATTGCTGAGTTTAGTCGTAATCAGCGTTTGCTAGATCAGGCGCATGGCATTTTGGGGCAGGCACAGCTTTTGGTAGCAAGTTCTTCTTTGGGTGTTCATAGGTTTGAGCGGGTTTATGAGGAGCATAGTGCTATTTTAGAAGCTTTTTATGCGAGTGATTTAGATGCTGTTGAGTTAGCTGTTTGGCAGCATTTATTAAACGCTAAAAATGCTTTACTTAATAGTTATGCTGCTGAGGCTAATACTCAAGCAAGTTTGGTTAACGCAAGTTCTAGTGATTCTTTTTATGTTGATTCTCCTGACCGTTTGTTACTTGAATCTGAATTGCAGGCTTTGTCTAGAGAAGAATTATCCTTTGCGCAGCAAAGTCTTAGTTTAGAGAAAACCTTGTCTGATAAAGAGAAAAATCTTCTGCGTGATGCTTTAGCTGAATACATTGGCCCTATGGCGATTTTTGCCACGGGAGAAATTTTGCATAACTCAACTGTGTTTGATGATGCCATTAAGCTTTTGGCTAGTAGGATTCCTAATGCGCAAGATGCTAAAGCCTTTATAGATTGTATAAATAAAGCTTTTCCGTAAATCGTTGTTCAGGAAGTTAGTTAAGTTTAGAAATAAAATTTTATTTTGACTTACCGCCCAACTGCAATGACAAAGAAATCTATTACCAAAGCAACCATCAATACTTTTGTGGCTTACACTAATCATAATCAATTCTCTCAAAAAAGAGATGGCTGGCCAGTTAATTACTGGTAATCGTTATACACGTATGTTTTCGCTCTCTTCTTAATAAAACCCTATCTCTTTCGTAAATTATTGACAAGGCTAAGCTCAAAAGGTATTCTTCTTGGGTTAAATAAAATTTTTTGGAGGTAATTGAATGAAACGTTTTTCAATTCTATTGGCTTTTGCTTTGCTTAGCTGTTTCGGCTTAGCACAAAACGCAGAGTGCATTGCACCCGCAAGCCCGGGTGGCGGCTGGGATTTCACCTGTCGTGTGCCAGCTGCACAAGTTATGGTTGACTTAGGTCTTGTTGACAGCATGCAAGTTGTTAATATGGAAGGCGGCGGCGGTGGTATTGCCATGGCTAACGTTATTTCACAACGTGCAGATGATGACAATTTAATTGTTGCTGCAAGTGTAGCAACCGCAACACGCTTAGCCCAAAATGCCTACTCTGGTTTCACTGCAGATAGCATTCGTTGGTTAGGTGCTCTTGGTGCAGATTACGGTATCTTAGCTGTTGGTGTTGACTCTGACATTATGGATCTTGATGATCTGGTTACCCGTATGCAAGATGACCCAGGTGGTCTTACTTTTGTTGGTGGTAGTGCTGTTGGTGGTTTTGACCATATCAAACCTTTACTCGTAGCTAAAGAAGCTGGCATTGAAGACATTTCAGTCTTTAGTTATGTTTCTTTTGATGGTGGCGGTCCTGCCCTTATCGAAATCAAAGCAGGTCGTGCTGATGTTTTCACTGGTGACACCAGCGAAATTCTTGGTGACTTAGATGCTGGTTTGGTACGTGTCATTGCTGTTTTTGCACCTGAGCGTGTTGACCGTCTTGGTGCAGCTATGACGGCTACTGAACAAGGCTACGAAGTTGTTGCAGGTAACTGGCGCGGTTTCTACGGCCCTCCTAACATGAGTGACGAAGCCTACAGCTTCTGGGTTAACGCCATCCAACGTGTTGCCAACTCAAATGAGTGGACGACACTGCGTGATGAAAATGGTCTAGCAGCCTTTGAAAGCTTTGGAGCAGATTTTGAAGCCTTTGCCCTTTCGCAAATTGAAGTAATGGCTGACATTTCGAGGGAGCTCGGCATCATAGAATGACCGACAGAATAACAGGCATTGTCTTACTGATATTTGCTATTGTTTACGGCTTTGGGGCAACACGCCTCAAAGTCGGTTTTGGTTCAGGTATTATTGGTCCCAAAGACTTCCCTATTATGCTAGCTATCATCTTAGGCGTTATTGCCCTAGGTATGATGGTAAAAGTTGACCCTAATCCAACATGGCCAAAACCAAAAAGCTGGCTCAACCTAATCACCATTGTTGCTAGCTTCATTGTCTACGCCTACCTGATACGCATACTTGGCTTTATCTTATCGACAACCCTAAGCACAGCATTCCTCAGTTATAAATTCTCAGCCAAATGGTGGCAAGCATTAATTGTAGGTTTAAGCTCGAGTTTGGTTATGTACGTTATTTTTGTATTTGGGTTTGACCTTGGTTTGCCTTTAGGCACAATTTTTGGAGGCCGTTAAGGTGGAAGTCTTTCAGCTTTTAGGTGAAGGTTTCTTGTATGCCTTTCAACCCGCTAATATTTTACTTGCTTTTATTGGTGTACTTTTAGGCACCATCATTGGCATGCTGCCGGGCATTGGTCCTATCAATGCCATTGCCATTCTTATACCTATTACGTTTGCTCTTGGCTTAGAGCCTGGCAGTGCAATCATTATGTTTGCAGGTATCTATTACGGTTCTCAGTATGGCAATTCAATAAGCACTATTTTGCTTAATGTTCCTGGTACCGCATCCTCTGTCGTGACGGCCTTAGATGGCTACCCGATGGCACAACAAGGCAGGGCAGGTCCCGCCTTGGCCATGTCTGCTATTGCTTCTTTCATTGGTGGAACCCTATCTATCTTCTTTCTTATTTTCTTTGCACCTTTGTTGTCTCGTTGGGCAATTAGTTTTGGTCCTGCTGAGTATTTTGTTCTTATGATTTTTGCTTTTTCAACACTGGCAAGTTTAACTGGCAAAAATATCTTTAAGGGCTTGGCTTCTGCACTTATTGGCCTTATTTTGTCAACAGTTGGCACCGATCCTCAAGGTACCGCTACACGCTTTACGTTTGGTCGCTTGAACTTGATTGATGGCCTAGATTTTGTGGTCGTTGTTATTGGCTTTTTTGCTATTAGTGAAGTGCTTCAAATGTTAAGTGACGGCATTAAGAAAGAGGAAGTTAATACCAACATTGGTCGCGTTATGATTTCAATGAAAGAGTTTAGCTCTTCAATTTGGGGCATTTTAAGAAGCAGCTTATCTGGCTTTATTATTGGTGTTTTACCTGGTGCTGGCTCAACTATTGCGACTTTTGTGGCTTACTCAACAGAAAAGCAGTTGGTTGATCGTGAAGGTAGCTTTGGCAAAGGTGATATAAGGGGCGTTGCCGCACCTGAAGCTGCAAATAACTCAGCTTCGGTTGGTGCCTTTATTCCTATGCTTACTCTTGGCGTACCCGGAAGTGGAACAACGGCAGTTATGCTTGCAGCACTTCTTAGTCTAGGGGTTACACCTGGCCCTCTCCTCATAGAGAATAACCCAGAAATTTTTTGGGGCTTAGCAGCGAGTATGTATCTTGGCAATATCTTTTTGGTCATTCTGAACTTACCACTCGTTGGTCTTTTTGCACGCATTTTACTTGTACCAAAATGGGTATTGATGCCCATTGTTGTGAGTCTAAGTTTTATCGGAGTATACGCAGTCAATAACAATCCTTTTGACCTGTTACTCATGGCTATTTTTGGCTTTAGTGGTTTTATAATGAGGAAGTTAGACTTCCCGCTTGCGCCCGTTATTTTAGGCTTGGTTTTAGGCACACTCATGGAAACCAATTTACGTAGAGCCATGGTTTACAGTCGTGGTGACTGGAGCATTTTCTTCACCAGCCCCATAACAATTGCTTTGTGGATTTTAACTGCTGCCAGCCTAATACTTCCTATCGTAATTAGTCAGCTTACAAAAAGTAAAAAAACAGTATAATTCTATTTCTTTAGTAGTGTTGCACAAAGTTTCCAACTAATGAAGCGACTTGCTAATGTATTAACAAGTCGCTTCATTAAGTATCTCCAGGGTGAATTTGCATTTTGCAAATTCACCCGAGTAGAGCCAGTAAGGATAAAGCAATTCAGTAATTTGCAAACCTTCAATGAAATAACTTAGCAAAACAATGCAAGTTAGAAAAACCAGCCTTCCTAAGAGTATGATACGCTTTAAGTCGTGGAAACCCTCGGACATGGCTCCTCCCTAATTATTGACGGTTTAGGTGCTAGCACGAACCTAAGCAAGCAAGAAAGCAGCAAAGACTTCCTCAAAACCTTAGCAAAGCAACTCGAGCCTAAAGCAACACTCGAGTTTTCGCTTGTTTCTGATTCAGGGGGACATTCTGTTTTGCTCACTTTACCTGAGTCTCACTTAACGATTCATGTTTTTGACGCTCTTGGCTTTGTTTCATTACGTGTTTTTTCTGCTCTTGATTTGGCTCCTGATTATTTTTCTTCTGAATTAAAGCAATTTTTTACTGTTTCTCGTTTGAGGAATCATTTAAGTAACCATAGTAAAACGTTGTCTTCTGACAAACTGCGACGCGAAAAAGCGTTGTTGGGTGATAGGCGTTATGCCGAGATTCGTTTAGACACAAATCTTTTATTTTAGGTCTTTATACTTTAATTTTTGAGTTGTAATTGATATCTGTTTTTTAGCCGTCCTAGTTTAGATTGGGCCTTCTTTATAACTCAAGAAAGACTACTTCGGTCTTAAAACACCTGCCTTCTTTAAATCTCACTGGCAACTGCGTACTATCGTTCGTCTTTTAAGAACGCTGCGCATTTATAGCAGTTTTCAAGTTAAAGACTATATCGACTTAGTACATCCGTTGTTACTCAGCTTGTTCGGCATTTAAAACACTGCAAACGTTTTAAATGCAAAAGGCTATAGTTTGTTAAAATAAAAAATATCAAAACCTAAAGAGGCTTCAGGAGGCAATTAGTGTCAAAATTCATTCTTTCATTAGATCAAGGTACAACGAGCTCGAGGGCTATTTTATTTAACCATCAAGGGAAAATTGAGGCTTCTGCACAAAAAGAATTTACGCAAATATACCCTCAACCCGGCTGGGTTGAGCATAACGCTGAAGAAATTTGGTCAACGCAACTAGGCGTTGCTCAAGAGGTTATCGCTAAAGCAGGTATAGATGCTGCTGATATAGCCGCAGTTGGTATTACTAATCAGCGAGAAACCACAATCTTGTGGGACAAAAAAACAGGCAAACCCATACACAATGCCATTGTTTGGCAAGACAGACGCACCGCTAGTCTCATTGAAGAACTCAAAAAAGCTGGCCATGCTGAAACATTTAAACAAAAAACCGGTCTTGTCTTAGATGCGTATTTTTCTGGCAGCAAAATAAAATGGCTTTTAGACAATATTGAAGGAGCTCGAGCTAAGGCTGAAAATGGTGATTTAGCTTTTGGTACGGTGGATACTTGGCTTATTTATAACCTCACCGGCAAAGCCGTGCACGCTACTGATGTAAGCAATGCTAGTCGCAGCTTGTTGTTTAACATTCATAGTCAAGGTTGGGATGATGAGCTTCTTAGCATTCTAGATATTCCAAGAGCAGTTTTACCTGAAGTTAAATCTTCTTCAGAATTTTTTGGTGAAAGCACAGGTCAACTTTATGGTGCTCATATCCCTATTACTGGTGTTGCAGGTGATCAACATGCGGCTACCTTTGGGCAAACCTGCTTTTCTAAAGGTCAAGGTAAAAATACCTATGGTACGGGTTGCTTTATGTTTTTAAATACCGGAACGGAAGCTGTTTCTTCACACAATAACTTGCTAACAACTATAGCTTGGAAGCGGCAAGAAACCTACTACGCGCTCGAGGGTAGTGTCTTTATTGCAGGGGCAGTGGTGCAATGGCTCCGTGACGGTTTAGGCATCATTAAAAAAGCAGAAGATGTTGAAGCGCTAGCCATGAGCGTGCCCGATAACGGTGGTGTTTACCTTGTGCCTGCATTTGCCGGGCTAGGCGCACCTCATTGGGATCAGTTTGCACGTGGCAGCATTGCCGGCTTAACACGCGGCAGTAGCGCAGCACATATTGCCAGAGCAGCTTTAGAAAGCATTGCCTATCAAAGCTATGATGTTGTTAAAGCCATGGAAAAAGACAGTGGCTTTGGCTTATCTGAATTAAGGGTAGATGGTGGTGCTTCTAACAATGATTTACTCATGCAATTTCAAGCAGATTTGCTGGGTGTTACCGTTGTACGACCCGAAGTTACAGAAACTACAGCCCTAGGCGCAGCCTACCTAGCTGGTTTAGCTATAGGATTTTGGGAGTCTCAAGATGAAATTGCCGCGCAATGGGTTGCAGATAAACGCTTCGAACCCCAATTAAAAGATAGTCAACGCGAGCCCCTCATTCATGGTTGGCAAAAAGCACTCGAGCGTTCCAAAGCTTGGGTTGATTAGGGTTCTTGTTGGCTCTTACGGTCAGTCTAACGAAAATGCTTTAGAGTTAAGCTTGGTTGTGTGGTTTTAGAGTAAATGTTTGTCGTCTAGAGTAAGGGTTAAAGGGAAATTATGAATCGTGAACAGCATATTGAGAAACTAAAAACAGAATCCTTTGATGTTCTTGTTATTGGTGGTGGTGCAACAGGAACTGGGGTTGCGTTAGATGCAGCTACTAGGGGCTTAAAGGTTGCTTTGGTTGAAAGAGATGATTTTTCAGCGGGTACCAGTAGTCGTAGTACTAAACTTATTCATGGCGGTGTTAGGTATTTGGAGCAAGCTGTTAAAAAGCTTGATCGTAGTCAATTTAATTTGGTGCGTGACGCACTTAAAGAACGCGCAGTGCTTATTGACATTGCGCCTCACTTAGCTAAACCCATTCCACTAGTCACACCGCTTTACAACATACTGCAAATACCTTATTTCATGACGGGTCTTAAAATGTATGACGCACTAGCAGGCAAAGCCAATTTGCGTGCCAGTCGTTTTGTTGATGCCAAAGAAGCACTCGAGCGTTTTCCTATGCTTAAGCCAGAGGGGTTACGTGGCGGTGTTATTTACTATGATGGTCAGTTTGATGATGCACGCATGAACGTAGCCTTGGCACTTACTGCTGCTGAGCAGGGTGCAACAGTCGCTAATCATGTTGAAGTAACGCATTTAAGTAAAAAAGATAATAAGTTAATTGGTGCTAGTTTAAAAGATAGTCTTTCAGGTGATACGTGGTATTTAAAAGCGAATGTCATTGTTAATGCAACTGGCCCTTTTACAGATGGTATTAGACTGATGGATGATGCTGATGCTAAACCTATGCTAAGTGCAAGTTCGGGTGCTCATATTATTTTAGATAAGCGCTTTTCGCCTCCTGAAACAGGTTTACTTATTCCTGAAACTGAAGATGGGCGTGTTCTTTTCTTATTGCCTTGGTTAGGCCACACGCTGGTTGGTACTACAGATAATCCTGCTGAGATTGAACGTAATCCAAACGCAACCGAGGACGAGATAGAGTATATTCTCAGGCATGTGCATAAGTACTTTTCAATTCCTGTATCTAGAGCTGATGTTAAAGCAGCGTGGTCAGGCTTAAGACCCCTAGTCTCTGACCCAAATGCAGCAGATACCGCAAAGCTATCTCGTGATCATGTTATTAACATTAGTGATTCTGGACTTTTAACCATTGCTGGTGGTAAATGGACAACCTACAGAAAAATGGCTTTAGATACCGTAGATGAGGTCATAAAACTTGGCAACTTTAAGGCTTCAGAATCAACCACAGAGCGCTTAAAGCTGATTGGTGGTCGCAACTTTAAAGCGAGTGATACCGCCACCTTACAAGAAAGCTATGGTTTAGATCTAGATGTCGCTAGTTACCTTAATCGAGCTTATGGTGATCAAGCTCCTGAGCTTGCAGAACTATCGCAACAAGGCTTTAACGCTCGCTTAGCTGAAGGTCATGCTTATATTGAAGCTGAAGTTATTTACGCAGCAAATCATGAAGCTGCACGCTCAACGCTAGACATATTATCTCGCAGAACAAGACTTGCTTTTCTAGATGCAGAAGGCGCAAAACAAGCAATCACTCGAGTGTCTTATCTTTTATCTGAAACTCTTAATTGGTCTGCTGAGCAAAAGGCTGTTGATAAGTTGAACGCTGAAGCTGTACTAAGCTAAGGTTTATTTACTCTCAAGCGTTGGTTTTGTGTGCGTTATTTTGCATTGTTGCTTATTTCGGATTGACGATTTTGTTTTGAAAACGTATACTACTTACCGCTCTGCTTTTCCACTTGCCCTGGTGGCGGAATAGGTAGACGCTGCAGACTTAAAATCTGTTGCCTTCGGGCGTGCCGGTTCAAGTCCGGCTCAGGGCACCATGCTCGGCTCAGTCCCCCCGCTGAACCGAGCTTTTCTTTTTATAATAAGCTCAGCCCTCCTCAGCATTATTGATTAAATTAGTTTAGTTTCAGATATAGCAGTTTTCAGGTTAAACACGACATCGACTTAGCCCATCCGTTTTTACTCAGCTAGTTCGGCATTTAAAACACTGCAAACGTTTTGAGTGCTAAAGACTCTATGTTCGTTTCAGTAGTCACACGAGTGCTTTGATACTAAGCTGAATTATAAATGTCGCACTGCTTTATAATTCCGACCTTGCCGA
>CAYGTA010000144.1:0-10343 GCA_964352605.1 uncultured bacterium
CCTATAATGCCTATCATGCTTGCTGCGCCTTGTACTCAGACTCGAGCATGCTGAGTACTACTAGGTTGGCGTAGCTGTCGTCGGGTAGTTTTATGCTTTCTCGTAAGGTGCCTTCTTGTTTGAAGCCTTCTCTTTGGTAGACATGAAGGGCGCGCTCGTTGTGGTCGTAAAAGGTAACCCAGAGCCGGTGGGCGTTTAGTTCTTCAAAAACAATTTTTTTGATTTGATTTAAGGTTTCTTGACCGTAGCCTTGATCGGTCTCTGTTAAAGCTATACGTTTTAGTTCTATAGAGCCATGGTGAAAGGTTCGGCGTAGGCCTTTAAGTATGACATAACCAATAATTTGCGGCTTGTTTTTGGGTGTTATGACCCAGTAGGCCACGTCATTATCAGTGAGGTAAGTTAGGTGTTTATCTTCACTATCTCTACCGCTAAAACCTGCGTTGCCTGCTTGTTTTTCAATTTCTATAACTTCGCTAATTATGCCTTGGGTTGCGGGTTTGAGTTGCAGGTGTCTTGTTTCGTAAAATTTATTCATGGCTTGTCTCTGGTTTGAGTAGCGGGAACAAAATGACATCACGAATGCTAGGTACATCTGCCAGAATCATGGCAAATCTGTCTATGCCTAAACCTAAACCTCCGGTAGGCGGCATGCCGTACTCTAAGGCAGTTAAGAAGTCCTCATCAACTTCAGGTTGCTCATCATCACCAAGGGCACGGAGTTTTTGTTGATTTTCAAAGCGTTCCCTTTGGTCAATAGCGTCATTAAGTTCACTAAAGGCGTTCCCTAATTCCATACCCATACAGACAGGTTCAAAACGCTCGGTTAGACCTGCACGGCTACGGTGTATCTTCGCAAGGGGGCTAATTGACTTCGGGTGATCCATAACAAAGGTGGGTTGTACTAAGTTGGGTTCAACATAAATGTCATAAAGCTTATTTAGAATTTGTGGGAAGGGTTGTGTGGCGAGCTCTTCGGCATCGTCAGCTTTACTAGGATGATGCTCCTTAACCCAAGCTCGCAATTTGTCTTCATCGAGTAAATCAAAGTCAATACCTGCTTGTTTTGCTATTTCACCTGTGTAGTCAATGCGTGCCCAAGGCGTACTGAAATCTAGTTCTTGACCCTGATAGCTAATGGTTGTTGAGCCTTTAAGCGTTTGAATAATATGTGCATACATAGTTTCAACTAACTCAAGAATATCAATATAATCTTTACCCGCCCAGTAAAGCTCGAGCATGGTGAATTCGGGGTTGTGTTTGGGGCTTATGCCTTCATTTCTGAAGACTTTACCTATTTCATAAACTGCGTCAAAGCCGCCTACAATCAGGCGTTTTAAGTAGAGTTCTAAAGAGATGCGTAAGTGAAAGTCATGTGCTAATGCATTGTGATGCGTTAAGAAAGGTCTGGCTTCTGCACCACCGGGTACGCTTTGTAAAACAGGGTTATCTACTTCTATAAAGCCGCGTTCATCAAGGTAGCGTCTTATCATGCTGATGGCTTGTGAGCGGAGTTTAAAGGCTTGTTTGACTTCAGGGTTGACCATTAGATCTACATAGCGCTGGCGGTAACGCAGTTCTTTATCGCTTAGTCCGTGGTATTTATCAGGCAGAGGTCTTAGGCTTTTTATGAGGGGTCTGAAGTTGCTTGCCTTAACAGTGAGTTCACCTGTTTTTGTAACAAAGAGGGTGCCAGTTACTTCTAGCCAGTCACCTAAATCTACTTTTTTAAGCCCATTGTAAAGCGCTAAAGCATCTTTTTGAAAGTAAGCCTGAATGCTGCCTTCTTGATCTTGAAGGGTAGCAAAACTGGCTTTACCCATCATGCGAAAGAGCATAACGCGACCCGCTACAGTGACAACTTCATCAACTTCATCACCTGCTTCTAAATTTGGGTATTTAGCATGCAATTCGGTTGAGTAGTGGCTAGGTTTAAAAGCATAAGGAAAACGCTCAAATCCGCGTTCCTCAAGACTATCTAAATTTTTAAGACGTTGTTCACGTTGTTCAGTTAAAGACTTTTGCGACATAAGTGCTTAGTTTAAGGCGAAAAGCCAAAACTTAAAAGGGCTAAAAGCACGGATGAGCTGCTATAAGCTATGAGCAATGCCTATAAAGTAAAAACAATCCTTTACTTTCTGACTTTCACATACAACTGTCTAGCGCCTACTGCCCACTGCCTACTGCTTTCCAGCCCAGCTATCATTCTCATCATTTTTATCTTGATAAACTTTTGCTTGTGACAAGACCCAGACTACTACTAACGACAGGCTTCATTATTGCCCTTTTATCATGGTGGGCACTCGCTCGAGTTATTCAGCCCAATGGCGTGCCTATTCCTGACATTCGAGTATCTATTTCTGAAGCTTGGAATGCCCCTGAATTAGCATATTATCGGCGTTTTGAAGAAGCTAAAGCTAATAATGAAATTGAGGTTTTGCAGTCTTTTGCAGTAACTGAAGATTACCTTGCCTACCAAGCTGCTTTAGAATTAGCTAATAACCTTAATTTAGATCTTGACTTGCGCTACCAGTACTTACTGCGTGCTACTCAGATTAAACCTAAAGACCCCCTAAACGCTAAAGGTCAACGAGAGCAAGAACTCGAGCTTGCTGTTTTAGCTGAGCAGGCTGGACTGACTGATGCTGCTAAAAATCATTTTCAAGAGGCGTTGCCAGAAAGCGCTGCTGTAGAGGCACTGAAAAGACTCGAGCTTGACCCTTATCTTTTGGCAAATAGGTTTTTTGAGGAGAGGCTTTATGCTGAAACCTTGCTAGCGCTTGATGGTCGCTTGGCACCTTCGCTTGAGGCCTTGTCTTATAGGCGGACGGCTGAGCCTGAAAAAGCGTTAGATGCGTATGAGCGTTGGTTAAAAGAGGAACCTCAGAATGCTGAGGCGCTTTTAGGTAAAGCGTGGTCGCATTATGCTTTGGCTGAGTACGATGAGGCGGAAGCTGTGTTTGCGCAGTTTAGTGATAAGCAAGCGCTTTATGGTCGAGCGCTTATTCGTAATAAAGCTGGTGATTTAGATGCTGCGGTTGCTTTGCTTAGTCAAACGGATGATGCTGATTATTTTTGGTTAGCGACTGATCTTTTAGAAGCTAAAGATCGCTACGCGGATGCCATTCCTTTTTATTTGAAGTTAGCTAAAGGTAATACCAAACTTGCTGATGATGCTGCTTATCGTGCATATACGTTAGCAACGCAACTGAATGATTTTACGGTGGCTAATGAGGCGCTAAGCTTACTAAAACAAGATTCTTTTTTTGCTTTAAAACTAGGAGGCGTCTTAGAGCTACCTAGTACAAGCTCGCAAGATGCTGTAAAGCTAAATGAAGTTGTTTTGGCAGAACGTTTGGCCGCGGCAGGGCAGCATGAAGCGGCCATTGGTGAGCTGAAGCATGCTTTGCAAAAAAGCACGTCGGTTGAAACGACCTTGCAGTTAGCAGAAGCGCTTCAAAATCTTGGTGAGTACAGGCAATCGCAACGCGCAGTTAGCTTACTTTTTTTTGGTCAAAGTCAAGAGCAAGTAAAACAAGATTTAAGAGCGTGGCGTTTGGCTTACCCACCTGCATATGCTAGTTATGTGCTCACTGAGAGTAATAAATATGATTTAGAACCTGAACTTATTTGGGCGATTATGCGTCAAGAGTCAGGCTTTTTTGTAGAAGCCATTTCACGCTCTAACGCAAAAGGGCTTATGCAGGTCATTCCGAGTACTTGGGACTGGCTGGCTGAACTACAGCAAGAAACACCTGCTAATCCTTTTGATGTTGCTAGTAACATTCGTTATGGCGTTTATTATATCAATTGGCTAGCAGGCTATTTTGAAGATTATGCTGCTGACGCTGAACTCATGATTGCTTCTTATAACCGAGGTCAAGGGTACATAAGAAGGCTTTTTGAAGGTGACTTTGTTAATCAAGACAAAGACTTACTCTACCGAGAGATAGATAGTTTAGAAACAAGAGAATACTTACAAATAGTGACGAAGAACTACCTGATTTATAAGGCTTTATACGGTAATTTATAGCAAACCTGATAAAAGCAGTGTAGCTTTTTGTTTAATAGGACAGCAAATCTTGGAAAAGCTATAAGTAAGCCATTTCAACACGGTCACGACCAGACTCTTTAGCACGGTACATAGCGGTATCAGCATGTTTGATTAAAAGCTGAGCAGTTTCACCATGATGAGGAAACGCAGATACGCCAATAGAAATCGTAAACAACTCGAGTGTTGAGTCAGCTAGGTGTAGTTTTATTTGCTTTACATTTTCTCTAAGGGTTTCTGCGCGTTTTAGTGCGTCATCACTATGCGTGTCAGGTAGCACAATAACGAATTCTTCACCACCGTAACGACAGGCAATATCTTGAATTCTAAAGCTGGTACTTAGTAGTTCGCCTAAAGCCTTTAAGACTTCATCACCAGCATCATGACCAAACTGATCATTGATTTGTTTGAAGTAATCAATATCTGCCACAATAATACTTAAAGGTTGCTCATTGCGTTTGGCACGCTCGAGTTCTCGTTTTAGGGTTTCGTCTAGGTAACGCCGGTTGTAGAGATTGGTGAGGGGGTCTTTGATGGCTTGTTGTAAAAGAGAGTGGCGTAATTGCAGGTTGTGTAGCGTTAAAGAAATACGGTCTGTCATGGTGCCTAGAATTTGCCTTTGATCGTCACTTAGTTGTTCTGTGCCATTAATGACCAGTAAGCCAAGGGTTTTGTCGGAGGTTTGTAGTAGGCTGCAGTAGGTCATTTGCATGGCTACATCACTCATATGATTGCAATAGGCAGAGGGTTCAGCGTTATAAAGGTAGTATTTACCTAAAGCAAAAGCTTTGCATTGTTGTGCGTAAATAATGTCTTTTTTTGAAGCGTCACTACCCCAACTGTGCTTATTAACAAAGGCGTTAAGCATGTCATCGTAAAGATAAAGATTGCCTGATGGCATTGACTGTGCTTGTGACTGTTTACATAAAGCTTGTACTTTAGTTGCAATGGGTTCATAAATAGCGTCTATGGTTTCGGCATTTTGTAAAGCTGTACCTAACTGGTTAAGCAAAATAATTTGATGATGACGTTGAGTGAGCTCATCAAACTTTTGTTTCACGGCACTACTGGCAAGTTGTAAAGCTTCTTCACGTTCTTGTAAGAGATGACTGGTTTGTACTAAGGTGGTGCTCAAGATACCTAATTCGTCATCTGAGTTTTCTTTAAAAGATACCGATAGTCCTTTGGCAAGCTGCTCTGCGCCTACACTAAGTAACTTAACTCGGCGTGTAATGCCAGAAGCAAAAAGTTGAACCCCGACCAACAAACTAAGTACACTTATGAGCAAACTAAAAATGATAGCTGCGTAATAACTTGTTAAAGTAGTGCCACGACTATCTTCAAGACGAGACACAAGGCCCTGCTGTTGATCTCGCAAATGAATAAGCTGCTGCTCGAGTGCTTCCATAACAACTTGACTCGTTATAATAAAGCCGTTAATGCTTTCAGGGGAGGTTTCTCTTAAAGATGGGGCTAAATCTAAAAGGGTTTCTAATGCAGATAGCTCTTGTTCAATTTGGGTTCTGGCATTAACAAATTCTTCTAATTGATTAGGGTAACGCGCTAAGGTATTCGCTAAGCCATCAAGCTGTTCAGGTAAAGCTTCACTGGCAAAAGTATAAAGCTCAAGGAGGTCAGGGCGATTGGTAAGCAAAAAGCCTCTTACGCTACTGCTTGCATCGAGCACTAAGTTTTGAACTCTTTGAAGTTCTAGTTGTGTTTCGTAAGCACGATTAATTTGGCTTTCAACTTGCCTAAGCTGATTCAGCAAAAACGAAGTTGCCAAAACCGTTAAAATAATTGTTGCAATTGGCAGACCAACAACAATGAATCCCTTTTTCGCAAGGGGTAAATTAGCCCATAGATGCTGAATGCGTTTTGAAATGGCGCGAATCTCAAGCCCTCCCAAGCCTATTGTAACTACTTAAGCTGAGTTTAGCATTATTGCCTAAAGTTACATTGCAAGATTTTGCCTAAAGCTTAAACTACACTTCGGCAACGCTCAATAGCTCGAGCTAATAAATTAACGCCTTCATTTATATCTTTTAATGTCAGCTTGCGCCCAAAAGAAAACCTTAGGCTTGCCTTAGCAGCATTTGAGCTTAAGCCCATAGCGGTTAAAACATGGCTGGGTTCAAGACTGCCTGCCGCGCAGGCAGAGCCTGCACTTACTGCTACACCTAAAGTGTCTAGGCTAAGTAAGAGGGTTTCTCCGTCAACCCCGTCAACTCTTATGTTGCTATGTTTAGGGCTTCGTTGAGCTGCTTTTGCATTTATAGTTACACCCTCAATTTGTAAGACTTGCTGTTCAAACTGGGCTTGTAAGTTTGTTAAATGAAGCTTATCTTGGGCTAGGCGCGTCATAGCTAAGGTTGCTGCTTCGGCCATACCCACAATGTTAACCACATTATGCGTACCAGCTCTTAAACCGCGTTCTTGCTCACCTCCTAGTAAAAAAGGCGTTAAAGAACTACCCTCTTTTAAATAAAGTGAGCCAACACCTTTAGGACCATAGAACTTATGGGCTGATATACTAAGCGCATCAATCCCTAAACGCTCAACATCAACCGTTTCAAAGCCAAATGCCTGTACTGCGTCACAAAATACAAAAATACCTATGTCACGGCATACCGCTGCAATGCGCTCAATATCGGTTTTGACACCTGTTTCGTTATTAACAAGCATGAGAGCTAGTAAAAAAGTATCAGGCCGTAAAGCCTCTTGTACGGCCTCAAGCGTAATTTCACCTGCTTCATTAGGGCTAAGGTAAGTAACGTCAAAGCCTTTAGACTCAAGATACTCACAAGATGCCAGCACCGCCTTATGCTCGAGTTTTGAGCTAAGAATATGCCCTGAACCTTGCTGCTCAGCGCGCATGCGTAAAACTTGATTAATAGCTTCTGTTGCACCTGAAGTAAAAATGATTTCTTTAGCTTTAGCGTTAAGGCTAGCTGCTATTTGCTCTCTGGCATTCTCTAAGCCACGTCTTGCTTTTTGACCATAACTATGAAGACTGCTTGGGTTAGCAAAGGTATCCGTAAAGTAAGGCAGCATGGCTTCAAGCACAAGGGGGTCAAGTGGCGTTGTTGCCGCGTAATCAAAGTAAGGCATCGTTAGACAGGGCTAAAACTAGTTGGTAAAGGCTCTAAGCTTAATAAGCCTCGTTCAGCGACTAAGTCAGCCAAACTGGTACTACTTAAGACTTTTCTGACAGCTTGATCTACTTCTCGCCACAGACCTTCCGTTGAGCATTGCCCAGTGCGTGAGCAGTTATCTTCATCTTCTATGCAGCTTACAGGCGTAAAGCTTCCTTCTAATAACTCAACAACTTCTAAAGCCGTAATGTCATTTAAGGGTTTCGCAATTTTGTAACCACCATGCGCCCCACGTATAGATTCAACATAGCCGGCTTTTCTAAGTACCGCTACCAGCTGCTCTAAATAATGCTGAGAGATGTCTTGTCGTTCAGCGACATGCTTTAAGCTAATAGGTGTTTCACCATGCAAGCCTATTTCGACGAGTGCCCTCATGCCATATTGTGCTCTAGTTGATATCCACATGGAAGTTAATACCTTCTTCTAAGTTTGATTATAGCGATGATTAGAAACAAGGGTCAATCTTGGCAACACTAAGAAGCAAAGGTGTCGCTAAGGTTTTTACGATTAGCCTAGTAACAAAGCTAAACCCCAAACGCTTAAACTGAGTAAGCTAACACAAAGTGAAGATGAAAAGATCTGAGAAACAAACTTAATTTCAAGGTAAAAAAAGCCTGAACCTAAGCTTAAATTGCAAAAAGGGCACAATTAAAAAAGAAAAAACGAGCAAAAAATTGGAAACACAACTCGAGTGTTAACTGAAACAAGGTACGATGAGGCTATAACAGCGAGGTATTTTTAAGGAGTCAGCTATGCCGACATTAGACTTGAACTTTGTAAGACAACAATTTCCTGCTTTTTCACACTCGAGCTTAAAGGGGCAAGCGTTCTTTGAGAATGCAGGGGGCTCTTACGCTTGTAAGCAGGTGATTGAGCGACTTAGTAGCTACTATATTGAAACGAAAGTTCAGCCCTATTATCCGTCTCCTGCGTCGACTAAAGCTGGTCAGTTGATGGATGAAAGTTATGAAAGTTTCGCTTGCTACTTAGGGGTTAAACCTAGTGAGATTCATTTTGGACCGTCAACCAGTCAAAATACGTATGTTTTGGCGCATGCCATGCGTGACTATTTAAAAGCTGGTGATGAGATTATAGTCACCAATCAAGATCATGAAGCTAATGGGGGGGCTTGGCGTCGTTTAGAAGCTATGGGGGTTGTGGTTAAAGAGTGGTGTGTGAACCCTGAAACTGGAAGTTTAGAAACCGATAGTCTAAAAGTACTCCTGAGTGAAAAAACCAAACTTCTGACCGTGCCTCACTGCTCTAATGTTGTTGGTGAAATAAACCCAATTGCTGAATGGGCAAAGTTGGCTCATGAGGTTGGCGCTATTGTTGTTGCAGATGGTGTTTCTTACGCAGGGCACGGCTTTCCAAATATTGAAGAAATGGATATAGATATTTATGTCTTTTCACTCTATAAAACCTACGGAACGCACCAAGGTGTCATGGTTGTCAAAACTGAAACCATGCACAAACTAAGCAACCAGAGTCATTACTTTAATAATGAAAGCATACGTAAGCGCCTTGTACCTGCTGGCCCAGATCACGCTCAAGTTGCAGCCTCACACGGGGTAAGTCAGTATTTTGATGCGCTCTATGAGCATCACTTTGGCGAAGTTAAAGACCCAGCCGCCAAAGGAAAAGCTATTCATGATTTACTAAGAGAAGCAGAAACAGCAAACTTAGCGCCACTCATGGACTATCTGAAAGATAACGCTAAACTTACAATTATAGGGCCAACAAGCCTAGCTAACAGAGCCCCCACTATATCGCTTGTACCCAAAACTATGAGCTCAACAGAGCTAGTTAAAAAGCTAATTCCACATGGCATTATGAGTGGTTCAGGTCACTTTTACGCAGCAAGAGTTGTAAAAGCACTCGGTATTGATTTAAGTACGGGCGTAACCCGCTTCTCCTTTGTTCACTACACCAGTCCCGAAGATATACAGCAACTCATAAACGCCCTAGAGGAGGTCTTATAAAGCATGTGGGACGCAGAAGGCATAAAAGAACAAGAACCCTGCCCAAACTGCCAAAGTACAAACACCATAAGCTATCACTACGAAGAAGGTTTCACAGAACTCGAGTGTGAAACGTGTGGTTTTCATAGTGATGCGCCTGAGCTTTCTGATTTGGCTAGGTACACGGGTGAACTTAAAGAGAAGAAGCAGCTTTTTGTTATGCCGGTTAAAAAGTTAAAAGCGTAGGGGTTTGACTTTTGAGGCTGTAAACAATTTGTAATAATGTTTGTTTATACTTGAAGCGTGGCTTACGCTTCAAGTATAGATTTTTTTGAAAGAGTACAACGCTAAACGCTTAGTGGTCTTTAGGTCTCTTTGTTTAAAAACGCTATACTTGTAGGAACGTCAAGCCCAATCAATTTCTATCGCGTTGCGACGCTAGTGCGTTTTAAAACGCACGATTAATGTGGTGACCACCACGTTAAGAAAGGAGTATATATGGACGCAAGAGTCGTGCTTAGTACAGATGAGATTGTTAAGGGGTTAAAACACTACCGAAAAATCGCTAAGCAAGACGTCCTTCGGGCGGACGAAACCGAGCAGCCCGAAAGGTTTAAATTACACGCGGAAACCCGCCGAGATATATATGCTGTACTGTCAGAAAGTGCAGAACATCTTGGGCCAGAAGATGCTCTTGATACAGCTTTAGAAACCTATAAGCAGCTACCTTTTGTTACGGGTACTGCTGAAGATGAATATATTGATATTAAAGCAAAAGAAAAGGCTTTAGAGAATTTCTTTTTAATGATTGGCTTAGAGCCTAAGCTAAGACGGCAAGCCCGAAGTCAAAGACCCTCTCTAAAAAACCTTAATTAAGACCTGATTATAAAAATTTCAAGGCGCACCCATAAAGTGCGCCTTTCTTTTTGAGCTAATACCAAGTCCGAAAAGGTACTTCATAAACTCTTACAGAGTTGATTACGTCCCAATCAGACTTGGTATTGTTTCGACGATCCATGAATCGGATGTTATCGGAACTCCAAGATCGCGTTTACTTTATTAATAAAGTAAACGGAAATAGTATAAGCCCTTTGTTAAACGCTTAGCTAAGGGTTTAACAGAAAATCGTAGGGTAAGCACTTGCTTCATTTTGCCTTCTTAAGGTAAAACCTAGCA
>CAYGTA010000145.1:0-10303 GCA_964352605.1 uncultured bacterium
AATCATGTTACCGCAATTCAGGCTCTATAAGAAACTAACAAACCAAAAGCTCGAGCTTTTTGTATTAGCCTTTTTGACTGACATGCTCATGACATATATTTTTTATGCTTTTGCTTCTAGGGTGGATTTTGGTCTGCCTTTTCATTTGTTTTAAGAGATTGGTATTCATGGTTTGATAGACTTAGCCTCATGCCCATACTCGAGCTTATTCTTGGCTTTATTAGTTTTTTATGCTTTTTTGAAGGGTTTTAATGCGCTTATTGGTTCTTTGTACGCATAATTCTGCGCGTAGTCAGATGGCTGAGGCTTGGTTACGTTTTTACGCTAAGGACTTGGGTTTTGCTGTTGAGGTTTTTTCTGCTGGTACGGAAGCGACTTTGGTTAAGCCTGATGCTGTTGCGGTTATGTTAGAGAAGGGGATTGATTTGACTCTCCATAGTTCTAAAACGCTTTTTGACTTGCCTGACCCTTGGAATTTTGATGTTGTCATGACGGTTTGTGATAGTGCTAAGGAACGTTGTCCTGCTTATCCTGTTAAGACAACGCGTTTGCATGTGGCTTTTCGTGACCCTTCGGGTGGTTCTCTTGATGATTGGCGTGAGGTTAGGGATGCTTTGGGGGTTTGTTGTAAACGCTTGATTGAACTTTTAAACGCAGGTGTTACGCCAACCGAAGCTATGCTTAGGGCGTTATGACGCCTAAAATTTGGTTAGCTGAATTTATTGGTACGTTTGCGCTTGTTTTTGTTGGTATAGCTAGTTTAGCGTCTGGTGCGAGTGGTTTAGAGGTGGCTTTGGCGTTTGGTTTAACCGTAAGCATTATGATTTCAGCGGTAGGCGCTCTCTCTTACGCTCATTTTAACCCTGCGGTTAGTTTTGGTTTTTGGGTCATGCGAAACATTAGTTTTAAAATGCTGCTGGCTTATTGGACAGCCGAGTTTACAGGGGCAATTATTGCCTTAGCTTGCTTAAAAGCAACAATAGGTAGTGAAAAGCTCGAGCTTGTTAGCTATGGCGCTACTTTTTTAGCTGCAGATACATCTATGGCTCAGGGTTTTGCTATCGAAGTTATTTTGACGTTTTTTCTTATGTTTGTTATTGCTACTTGTGTTATTCAGAAACAGCCTCAGGCTGGTCTTTACATTGGCTTTACGGTTGCGGTTTGTGCGCTCGCTGGTGGTGGGTTTACGGGTGCAAGCATGAATCCTGCTCGTAGTTTTGCCCCTGCTTTATTTTCGGGTATCTGGTCACAGCATTGGCTTTACTGGTTTGCACCGTTGCTTGGCGCGGTTTTGGCTGCACTGTGTGCAACTTACTTATGGCGAGATTCACAAGCTGAGGTTTAGCTTAAAAGCAATTGAGGGTTTTCACGTTTGCCTTAAATCTTGCTAAAGTAGCGTTAAGCTTAACGTTGTAACGCTGGTATAACGCCTTTTCTTGCATACTTAGCCTCAGGAGGCAATCCATGCTTAAAATTATTTGTTTTTACTTACTAAGTTTAGGTCTTGTATTTGCTCAAGATTACTCAGGTTTTTACACACAACAAGATGACCCCGCAACCACGTTAGAGCTTCAACTCACAAGCGAGGGATATTCAGGTACGCTGTTAGATAGCGGTACGGATTCGTTTAGAGTTCAGGGTCAACTTGAAGATGGTTTGCTTTTTGGCTTTATTTTTTTAACAGATGCTAATTATCCGCAAGATTTGTTTTTTGGTGCTGAATTAAGTGGTGAGCAATTACTCTTAACGACCGCGTATATGAATGAATCGGGTGAGCTAGATAACTCGAGTTTTTCTGAGTTTGTTTTTGTTCGTTCTGCTTCAGCACCTGCTAATCCTTTGACTGTGCCTGAAGTAACAACGCCTGCTAATCCTTTGGATCAAGAAACACCTCAGGCTCCAGCTAATCCTTTGGGTCAAACAGCTAATCAAGAAGCCTCCCCTCCAACTACTCAAACTTTAGGAAATGCGACTGTTATTCAGGCCGATCAGATTTACCAGGCTGGTACAAATTTGAGTTCACCTAGTACGGGGCTGAGTTTTACTGTTTTGGATGGCTTTCAGGCTGGCTTTGATAGTTCTCAGGGTGCCTTTTATAGTGTGTCTCTAGATCAATCGCAGCTTTTGGCCTTACAGGCTGTTTCAAGTGGCACAGCAGTACAGTTGGGGCAATCAACCCTTCAAACTATTGCTGATTCTTTAGAGGAGGATGCGCAGGTGCAAGAGCTTGTTGCACCTCAAGTTCAGGGAGATAGCTTTACAGCTAGCTACACTATTAATGGCACGCTTATGTATTTGTTAGCGAAGCAGGGTAGCGCTGGTAACGCGGTGGTAATTGCTGGTTATGGCACTCAGGCAGTCGTGCAAACTGTTAATGACTTTGCAGCTACTGTAGTTTTCTCTCAGCCGCAAGGCAGTGCGCAAGGCCAGCAGTTGGGGGGGCTTGACTTCTTTAGTAATCAGTCTAACTCTCGCTATAGTCCGGGTGGCGTTGGTGACGGCAGTTTTGCCAGTGGTACTGAGCGTGCTTATACTTTTTGTAGTAACGGTTCTTATGCTTATCAGTATAGTTCTCAAACTTTTTTCTCTGTTGAAGGGTCAGGTAGTATGTCTTCAACAGATAGTGATGCTCATCAGGGTAGTTACAGCTTAAGTCAGTCATTAATGGGTAATTTGATTGTTTTTTTACAAGCTAGTGATGGCCGTAGTTATGTAGCTGAAATAGAAACAATCACTGAAGGTGTACTTATTGATGGCTTCTTATTTAACGTTTCGCAGAGTCAGCAGTGTCAGTAAGGCTAAGTTTTTGTTCATTACTCAGCCTGATTTTGCCAGTAGTTAACTGACCAGTTATACGCGGTAGCAGCAGCTCGAGCTAGTTGTTCTTTTGTTGGAGTAGTTGCTAGAAGTTCATTTAGCCGTGCTTCGCTTATGGTTTCGAAAGGTTCAGCAGTTAGTTTTTCGGCAGAGAAGATCATGGCTGAGCCTTCATTTAGCCAGCGGGGCCAATCATCGGGTTGAGCTAAATGGGCAAGTTCATGCCGTAAGGTTTGTTTTAGGCTGTTGCGGTCTAGTAAGACTTGTAGCCTTTGGCTATGAATGCTGTTGGTTGTTCTGTCAGCTATGGCAGCCACATACCAAGGTGCTTGGGTGGCTTTTGTAAAGGCTTCAAGATTAGGGTATATGCGAACATTTACCTCTTTGGGTAATTCATAGTTCTGGTTTTCTTTTAAGTCTTGCTTGGCTTCTTGCAGTATTTCAAAGACTTCTTTTAACCGACTTTCATCAGCAACAGAGGCGGTTTCTACTATGAATGTGCCATCTGTAGATTGTGACCACTCTTGAGCTAGTACCGCATTAACCAGCAGCCCAAAAGTTACTAGGTAAACAAGCCTCCTTAGCTTAGAGTTAAAGAGGCCTGTTGTTGATTTAGTCTGAAACAAACAGTCTTGCATCGTTGCTAGTACCTTTTATTTCAGGCTCATACATAAGCCAAGCTTGGGTTGGCAAGGCAGCATATTCACCGGGGGTTTCTGCGCGCATAATGTAACTAAAACTTACCGAGTCACCCAAGTAACTAAAGTAAAAGTCAATGCGTTCATCTCTAATGTCTCGACCGTCATACCAGTAATTCCAACCGTAAAAGTCATAACCATAACGAGGCTCGAGTCCTGTGATTCTAAAGGCTTGGTCGTCTTCAATGACTCGAAAGCCTGCGGGTAGGGGGTCGTTTACCATAACGTAGCGGTAGTTATCTTCTGGGTCTATGCTTACCGTAACAAGTACATAATCACCTGCGTTAACGCTACTGCTTAACAAACTACGGTCATAACTGTAAGACTGGCTTGCTTCATCATAAACAGGTGTTAAACGCTCATAAAGTCGCTTTATACGAAAGTGCTCTGTTTGCGGGCTAAAGCTGTCTGCTTCGGCAAAGTAACTCACGTTTGCACTGCTGTACAGTGTGCCTTCACCTGAAATGTTTAACTCGAGTGTGTTATCTCCTGTGTTTAATTGCGTGAGTGGTATTTCTAGGCCGTCTGCTGTTTGCCCTGCTATGGCTTGATTTAAGATTTCTTGTCCGTTGAGGCTAGCTGTTACTTGATACGCTGCGCTACTTTCACCTGTTGTTTCAGCAAGCACTAAGGCTGCCTTTACAATGGCGGCGGTTTCTTTGGTTGAATCCCAGTAGGCACCATCACGCTCGAGTAAAAGCCAGTTAACTAACTTTGGAATAATGGGCGCATTTGGGCGTAGTTTAACGACAGCTTCTAGCGTGTAGGCAGTAGCTTCTAAGCTATCATCATTCCAGTAGTAACGAGGGGCTGTGCTTTCAGCGTAAGCCACACGGTCACGCTCGATAACTAAATTTAAAAGCAGCTCGAGTACCTCGTTAGCTTCTTGCGTTTGCTTAGCTTCAAATAAGGCGAGGCTGCTTAAGGCAAGACCGTAGGGTGACATGTTTTCATAACTAACTTGCGTTCCTAGACCTTCAATACTGTATGCAGCTCGAGCGAGTGCGTAGTAGGCGTAGGCTTTTCCGTCAGCATCTACAACACGGTAGTCATCAATACTTTCAGTATTTACGGTTGTTTCAAGGTAGCTAAGGGCCCACTCGAGTACGTAATCTCTAATTACGTAGCCTGCGGCTTTTGCGTCTAGCAAGCCATTTACAACATATGCGCTTATAAAGACACTCGAGCTGTCGTGTTGCCAGAAGCCCCAACCGCCGTCATCATGCTGAAAGTCGTAAATGCGTTTGAGTCCTTTGGCTACCATGTCATCTAGATTCGTGGCTACATCTTCTGGTAAGTTTGCAAGCTCGCCTGCTTGTGCTGCCAGTACACTTGGGTAAAACCGACTCATGGTTTGCTCGGTGCAGCCATAGGGGTAGCCCGCTAAGTAAGAAAGTGCGGGTGATACCGCTGCGGCTAAGGATGGCGTTAAGTATAGGGTTCCTTGCGCAGCACTTAAGTCAGTTGCTTCAGGCAAGGTAAAATTCCAGATACTCGAGCCACTATCTGCCCAGCCTAGGTCGTTGCGTAAGCCGTGCGGTAAAACAGGAATATCTACCTTCATAGCATCTGAATCAGTTGTTGTTAATGCAGTTGCGGTAACAGTTGCTGTACCAAGCTGAGTTGCCGTAATACCATAATCTGCTGTTACTCGTCCGCCTGCTGGCAAGCTAATAGATGTAGCATTAGGGTTACTAAGCTCGAGTTGTTCTGAACTAAGTTGTAATTGACCTTCAACGGTTTCTTCAAGGTTGCTTTGCCCTATTACTCGCAGGTCAGCTTGGTCATTTCTAATGAAAAAGCGTGGTGCTGCTAGGCGCGCAATAACGGGTAAAGATGTTTTTACACTGTAAGTGTTTTGCCCTACTTCATCGCCTAGTGTTATGGCTCTAGCTGTTAAGCGCCATTCTGTTAGGTTATCTGGGAATGCTACGGTTACGGTGGCGAGTCCTTGCTCGTCAGTTTCAAGCGTTGGTAGCCACAGAATCGTATCGCGGAAGTCTTCTCGAACCTCAGCAGTAGCAAGTTCAGCTTTACCTTGGGCAAATACAGCTTCATTCATGGCTGATCTTGCCATGGGGGCAGCAGCCATATCAGCTAGAGGTTCAGCTGCTCCAAAGTAATACCAGTCACTGAGTTGCGTTCCAACCAGATTGCTTTGCAAGGCATAAAAGAAGCCACGAATATCTGTTGTACTGTCTTCTCGCACTAAGTAAATGCCTTCATCTACTAACCCGACAGCCACTTGGGCACGTACCCCGTTGCCCGCCGCGTCAGAAACACGCAAGCTAAACTCCCCTGTTTCTTGAGGTTTAAAGGTATCTGAGTTAGATGTAATTTCTACATTAAGAAACTTATCTACTGGTGGTACACGAAAGCCAGCTGTATCAAAATAAGTTGAGCCGTTACCTACAATAACGACAGACAAATAGCCATTTGGTGTCATTTCAGCAGTTATGGGCAATTCGTAACTTAGAACCGAACCATTTATTTGAATTAACTCGTAAGATGCTAAGTCTTGCCCTTCATGGGTAATCAGTGCATAGGCATCTTCAACAGGGGACTGAATCACAAATCTAGCCAGCTCACCCACCTCGTACTCTTCTTTATCGGTACTTATGTTAAGCCCATCATAAGCCCAGTACCAACGGCTATTACCTGACACCCAAGCAGAATCTGACGCTTGTGTTTCGCGCCCTGCTGCATCTTCAGCCGTAACTACAAAGCTGTAAGAACCTTGTTCGTCAAAACTTACATCAAATACAGCCACCCCCTCTTCATTTGTTACGGCGCTATAGGTTTGTCCTTTAATGGTGCGGCTACCCGAACCACGCTCCCAGACATAACGCTCTGTTGAAAGACTAACTGGCACGCTTACCGCTTGCCCTAAAATGGATTCCGCACGCACGCTCACCTGAGCGGTTTCGCCTAGTTTGTAAGCGTAACGATCTGTCTGAACATCTAACACCACATCAGCTCGGTAAGCTACTAAGCTACCCCTAGCTGAGACTTCTCGACGCGCTTCATCCGTCACGCCTGCTTCTAAACTTAACTCATAATCAAATTCATCTTGAGGCAAAGTCACACTAACAAGCAAATTACCGTCTTCATCTAAAACACCCTCACCCCGCTCTATCATGTCACCGCCATAATAAGAGCTATATGCAAAATCTTCATAAAAGCCAAACCGTGAACTGTACGTCCAACGGTAATAAGGCTGCTTAAGCACCGCGTAGCTAACCTTTGCGCCAGCAACAGCCCCTCCAAAAAGATACTCTGCATTCACGGTAAAAGAAGCATTATTACCTTGAACCGCGACATCTTGCTCAGAATTAACCGTGACACGATACTCAGGCTTCTGAAACTCCTGCACTTCAAAACTACCGTAATTCGTTTCACCCTTCACTTGCGTTTCAATACTGTAATAGCCCAGAGGTGGTTCAACACTCAGCGTTACTTCACCCGAAAAACTACCAAAAGCATCCGTCACAAAGTCTTGACGGTAAATCTCAGTACCTTCACTATCACGAATGACCACCTCAGCTGACTCATCAAGCAAAGGTTGCAAACCTGAAGGTGAACGCGCAATACCCTTAAAAAAAACGGTATGACTAGGTCGATACACTGGCCTATCTGTCTGCACATAAATCTTCAAAGACTCGAGTGCCCAGTACTGCCAGTAGTTATCACTAAACGCCCAAGCATCACCGTATTTAGCGGCAACCACCAGATCATTGCTACTATCCGTTGTAAATTCAGTTAAACCTTGCTCATTGGCAAGCCCTTCAGCGTAAAGCGTTTCACCCTGCAGCAAAAACACTTTCGCTCTTTGAGGCACCCCAGAGTTCTTTTGCGCGGTATAACTCAAAACCGTATTTTGGTCAGATTTAACTACCAAAGAAAGGTCAGTTACCAGCAACAACGTGGCACTTTTACTCGAGCCAGACTCGAGCTGCGCAAAGTACATGCCTATGGGTAAGCGACCAAGGCTAACCGTTTCATAATAATTATCTCGCTGCCGCGCAATCTCAAAACTCTGCACAGCCTCTAAGTCAAGATCTTCAGTAGCCTGAAAATACTGTGGCCCGCCAAGTTCAAGCATAATGTCAGAATTTAAAATCTTATAAACCGTCAAGCTAGCCCGTCGACCTGCCGGCACATGATACTCGAGTTCTAAACTGTCACTCTCGGTGTAACTTCCGCCACCATAAAGCCAAATGTTTATATCTTGCGATGCAACTAGCGTTACACCTAAGGCGAAAATGATAAATAAGTATTTGAGAAATTTGGACATAGTACCTCTATTGTTAGCTAAGGGTTTGAAGGAAGGCAATTAAACTCGATATATAATGTCTTTGCCTGACGGTTATAAAAAATCTTAAGTATTAATCAACAATCTTCCAACGAAAAAAGCCTAAAAAATGCGGATTACTAGCGTCAGGATGCCAACTCGAGTCCGGATGCTTACCTAAGGTATCTAAACTCAAAAGCCGAACCTCTCCCCCCTCTTCAGGACTAAGCCCCGTATGGTACACAAGCATGCCATCACCCAAATAAACCATACTGTGATAGCCCGACCCTTGCGCTAAAGGATGCGCAAAAAACATTAAATCTCCCCGCTGAGCCTTATCAGCTGTAAGCCCCAAAGGAACACTGGCATAACGCATAAGCTCATAAGCTGTAGCTAAGCCCACCAAACGACCCACCTCAACATCATTTGTCTGATAAGCCCCTGCAGCAATACGAAAAACACTACGACTCAATGTCGGTACAGGATAAGACAAACTCTGCACAGACTGAACCTTAGGGTGCGGCAAATAAGCAAACTTCTCAAACCACGCGCTATCTTTAGGTTTTAAAGCCTCAACAAACGCAAAACGCAGCAGACCAGAACAATCCTGATACTCCCAAGCTGGCGAAACAGCTGTATATTGAGCCTCTGCAATGGCAGCAAACCACTCTAAAAAAGCAAGCCGGTCAGCCGCACTCACCAACTCAACCACATTAGGGTAACCATCCTCATCACTATCTAAAGGGTTAGGCGCAAAGGCCACTAAAAATGGAATCAAAAGCCAAACCAAAACAGCTAGTCGCTTCATACATCATCTTCCCATCGCATGCAGTAAAGGCGTACATGTTGCCTGAACTTCCATTCAATCATAAACCTAATGCCTAAACTACGCTTAGTTAATCCTTAACAGTCCTAAATGCACCACAAAAACCCCTTACATCTTTAGAATGATTCAGCAAAGCAAAAACTCTGTTAAGGTACACCTCTATGAATACACAAAATACGTTAGTTTACCCAACAAGATGACAACCCTAATCGTAGGCGCAAGCGGCGCAACAGGAAGCCTAGTTGTTAATCAATTACTCGAGTGTGGACAAAGCGTTAAGGCAATTGTGCGTTCAGCTGAAACCTTAGCAAGCCATGAAAACCTAACTATCATCGAAGCAAGCCTTTTAGATTTAAGTGATGATGAGCTAGCGCAACACGTTAAAGGATGCCACGCCATAGTCTCATGCTTAGGGCACAACATTAGCTTTAAAGGCCTATTTGGTCAGCCTCGCAAACTTGTAACCGAAGCCACCCAAAGACTATGCGAAGCTGTAAAAACAAACAAGCCTGAAGGATCAGTCAAATTCATCCTTATGAACACCGTAGGTAACAGTAACCGTGACCTTCAAGAACCCATCTCCTTTGCTCAAAAACTAGTTATAAGCAGTTTACGACGTTTAGTACCACCCCACAAAGATAACGAAGACGCAGCTGATTACTTACGAACAGAAATTGACCGCAGCAACAAACAGCTCGAGTGGGTTGCAGTTCGACCAGACAGCCTTCTCAACGAGGAAACTATAAGTGCTTACACAGTCCATGCATCACCCACCAGAAGCGCCATTTTTAACCCCGGCAAAACCAGCCGCATCAACGTGGCACAGTTCATGGCTGAACTCATCACAAAGCAAGAAACTTGGAATAAGTGGAAATACCAAATGCCCGTAATTTACAACCAAACCACAGAATAGCCTCCCCTTTTAAATCTGAAGCGAAGTAAAAAGCATGCTCAGATAAATGCGATACTCGAGTTTGATTAACACGACTTTATAAGCCATTAAAAAAGACGATGAAACAAAGTTTCATCGTCTTAAGCTTGGTGGAGCCAAGGGGATTCGAACCCCTGACCTTCTGAATGCCATTCAGATTTTAGTCTTAAAAAGTCTATTTGAAAGCTTAGAAAACCTAGTGTTTAAGGGAGATTATGGTTTTTTATTTAGTGAAGTCTATCAAACTCTTCTTAAGTCTTAGTAGGGAAATAGTAGGGAATGCTAAGACAACATCGTACTTGCTTAACCAACCTCTTCTAGATAATCACTATAAACATTTACGAGTTTATGCACCTTTAAGGCATCTTCTACTTGGGGCCACACTTTCTCTAAATGAATATGAAACTCTTTCAAGTCCACTAATACCTAAATACCTCAAGTCATTATGAGCTAAACTATGTCAATGGTGCAAGTGCTCTGTTTATAAGAACTCTTTCAAGTAAAGGTTTGATTTATGATTACTTTTTATAAGACTTCACTGGCTAAAGCTAAACACTCAATCTTAAAGTTCCTTTGCCTTACCAGCTTGCTCATGCTTTTTGGATTCTCGTGCGCACAAGTTTCTTCTAACACAGAAATTGTTATTTTAGGTTTTGAAGTAGATAATCTAAATAACGTTAGTAGTGTGGATGGTTATGGTGGTTCTTTAGTAAGTCTCTTACAATCCGAATTTACTAATT
>CAYGTA010000146.1:0-10280 GCA_964352605.1 uncultured bacterium
TTAAGACTTTCGTTAGTGTGTGCTGTAAAACTTGACTGTTGCATAACTAGTTTTTTGCAACTTAATTTTTATGGAGGTTAGTTATGCCTGAAAGTATTTTTGGATTGCCAAGTGAAACTATCTTAGGTTACGGGCTTAATATTGTTGCAGCTATTGTTATTTTTATTATTGGGATGATGCTTGCTAATTGGGCTTCTAAACTGACTATGCGCGCGACACGTCAAGCGAATCTTGATCGAACTATAGGTCAGGTTTTGTCTCGTTTGGTAAGAACGGTTGTTATTGTTGTTACTATTCTGGTGATCTTAAATCGCTTTGGGTTTGAAACTGCTAGTTTGATTGCTTTACTTGGTGCTGCAGGTTTAGCAATTGGTCTTGCTTTGCAGGGTACGCTTAATAATATTGCGGCTGGTGTCATGCTTTTAGCCTTGCGCCCTTTTAAGCTTGGTGACCTTGTTGAGGTAGGCGGAAATCTTGGAATCGTACAAGATATTGGGCTTTTTGTTACACGTTTAGATAGTTTAGATAATGTAGCTATTCACATGCCTAACGCTAATATTTGGGGTAGTGAAGTTAAGAATCTTAGTCAAAATCCGACAAGGCGTGTCGATATGACCTTTGGTATTGGCTATGGTGATGATATGGATAAAGCAATTAGTATTATCAAAGAGGTTTTAGCTAGCAATGAACATGTTTTAGAAACACCTGCACCTGATGTATTCATTGCTGGACATGGCGCTAGTTCTATAGACCTTTGGGTGCGACCTTGGTGCCAAAACGAGCACTACTGGAACGTTTATTTTAGTACCCATAAGCAAATTAAAGAAAGTTTTGATAAAGCCGGCATTGAAATTCCTTTTCCGCAGCGCGATGTTCATATTTATCAAGAAGCAACAAATTAAGCCTCTAAGTTCGTAAGGCCTAAAAGCAAAAGCGCTAGCAGATGAAATAGCTAGCGCTTTTGCTTTAGGAAAGGCAAATATAAAACAACACTAAGCAAACCCAACAACGACGTTATTAAAAAAATCAGCCTAAATCCTTCTCCTGCATAATCCCCTAGCTCATTAAGCGGAAAACGCCCAACCACAACACCTAAGAACCACTGCATAACCGCAATACCTGCAAAGCCAAAAAAGTTGGTAAAAGCAAATGCGCGACCTATCAAATACTGAGGAAAAAGAATACGCAAATGCGAAAAAATAGTAATGTTAAAAGCACCAAAGAAGCCAAATAAAATAATGAGAAAAGCTACCAAGACACTCGAGCTTTGTTGCGTTAAGAAGGCGAGTATGAGTTGGCTTAAGAAGAAAATAGTGGTGCTAAGACTAAGGGTTTTTATTACGCCCAGGTATTTTACGACTTGTCCGGAAAGTAAGTAGCCAACTATTGATGCGCTACTTAGTAAGAAAAGAACTTGGCTTGCAGTTGTGTCTTTTAGGCCAAGGGCATCTGTTAGGTATGGGCCCATCCAGAGGCCTTGGTAAGCAAAGTAACTTCCTGCCATGGCAAAGTTAAGTAAGGCAATTTGCCAGAAGGCTGGTTTGGCGAAGAGTTCTCTTAAGTGGCCTTGGTTTTGCTGCGTTGCTTCTTGTGTTTCACCTTTGGGTTGGTTTCGAGCGAAGACTAAAATTAATAGTGAACTCATTAGGGTAGCTATGCCCCCAGCAACAAATACGCTTCGCCAGCCTACTGCGTTACTCAAAAATTCTAGGGGTGTTGTTGCCAGTACTGCGCCAAGAGCACCAAATGCCACAAAAATACCTGAGATGCTTGCAAATTGTTTTGCAGAAAACCAGCGGCTAAATATTTTTAGTGAGCCCATGAGTGCACCTGCTACCCCTAGCCCAATAAGGGCACGCCCTAGCGCTATACTTGGGTAGTTCTGCGCTGACGCAAATACAAAGCTACCTAAGACAGCTATTAAAAGTAAACCGCCTGTTGTTAATCTAGCGCCTAGTCTATCTAAAGCGAAGCCTATAGGAAATTGCATGAGGGCAAAAACTGCAAAAAATAAGCCTGTCATGGCACCTAGCTGTTCAGCGGAAAGCGCTAAATCTCTTACCAAGTCATCTGCAATAACAGCGTTTGTTGAACGAAAGAAATAAGATAAGAAGTAAGCACTTAAAAATAAACAAAAAATACCAAGCTTATTAAGCGCCATTGTTAAAATTACGTTTCCGTTGAAAATAATGAGTATATCGATGTATGCCGTTGAATGGCATCTCTTTATACCTATTAAGTCTAGCTAAAGGTTGCTGCAAATGGGCGTTTAACATGGCGTAGTGTATAGCAGTTGCGGTTCTAATGCCATCTTATATTTAGCAAGCTAGCTACAAACTAAATTAATTTCTGGTAGCGTTTAAATCTTTATAAGCTGGCAGTATCCATAAAAAGCATCACATATAGTTAGGCTCTGTAAACCATATCTTGACAATATGTACCCACTCAATTTGAGATTTTTGTAAGATAGTTCATGCTTTAATGTAGTTGTGTCTTCGTCGTCAGCATTACTATGTGTTTCACAACTTCTAATCATTCTGCTTCTTTCACGCAGAGCACACGCGACTATATGGTTTCACCGTAAGCAGCAAAAGTTGGCTCAATTAGAAGCGCAAGATCTACTTATACAATAATCTAAATCTTTATACCAAAAATCTATTTGCAAAGCTAAAGCATCTCTATGATACTCATAGACTGACTTTTGTGATGCTGCTATTGTTTTGTGTGAGGTTTTTTACATTTTTAGTTTACAAGTGACACCTGCGAACCCTAACCAAAAGAGCTATGCTTAAATACTTACATGATACTTTCACTCTCAATACTCACTGCCCTAGTTACCTCAATGCTTTTCTTTAGAGCTACCGAAACCAAACACGAGATCTTAGAATCATGGTACCCAAACGAGCAAAAAGAAATTGAAAAACTCTTAGTACGCTAAGCAAAAACCAAACACCTTAAAAAGCTCGAGTTTTGAACTCGAGCTTTTTGTTTTTATACTTTGCTCTAAAAGATGGTACTAAGGAAAAGATAAAAAAGCTTCTAGCAAGTGTAAATAAGTCACTTCCTTATTTCTGAGGTTTCTAGTAAACTATGCAGAATTATATAGAGGAGAAAGTATTTCTGTGAGCGACTTATATAAACTTAAGCGAGTTTATTTCACTGCTGAATTTATACACTGGTTCGCAGCAGGCATTCCTCTTCCGCTGTACATTCTCTTTTTTCAAAATCGGGGTTTAGATTTATTCCAAATAGGCATTCTAGGTGCTATTTTCGCCGCAACGGTTGTTCTCTTAGAATTACCCACAGGTGGCTTAGCTGATCAGCTAGGTCGTAAACCCATCACTATAGCCTCTTATCTTTTTAAGGCAAGCTCGAGCTTAGTCATGCTATTTGCTTTTGCTTTGCCTATGTTTGTGCTTTCTCAAGTTTTGTTTGGTGCGGGTAAAGCCTTAGCTTCAGGTGCGCTTAATGCTTGGTTTGTAGATGGTCTTTTAGAGCTTGATAAAGATATTGACTTGCAGCCTCATTTAGCTCAGACAGGCACTGTTGTCATTTTGGGTTTGAGTTTAGGCACCTTAGCAGGTGGGGCTATCCCTACTTTATTTAATAGTTTTCTTAGCTCTGAAGCTACTGTGTTTTCACCTTTGGCCATGATTTATGTATTTCACATAGCTCTTTTACTGTTAGATACGCTCTTTGTGAGCCTTTTCGTTAAAGAAGCTCCTAGAAAAGCTCTTTCGACTACTAAAGAAAACCCGAAATTAGGCATGTTAATTAAAGAATCACTCGAGCTGTCGCGTCGTAATCCAGTTATTTTTCTGCTTTTGTCAGCAGGTTTTGTTTCGTCTTTGGGTTTGAATGCGGTTGAAACTTTCTGGCAGCCTCATTTTGCGCAGTGGTTGGGTGTTGAGAATACTTTGTGGTTTGGTTTTTTTATGATGATTGCTTTTGCTTTGGGTGTTTTGGGTAATATGGCGTCTATTCCTTTGGCTAAGCTTTTTAATAAGCGCTATGGTCTTATGGCAGCTTTTTCTCAGGCTAGTTGTGGTCTGGCGATTATTTGTTTGGCAGCTCAGTCTAATGTTGGCTTTGCTACTGGTTTTTTATGGCTTTTTTACTTTGCTTCATCTGTACTCAGCTCGCCTGCTAAAACGCTTTTTCATAATGAGGTTTCTTCAGAGAAGCGCTCGACCATGCAGTCTGTCTCGTCTTTAGTAAATTACGCAGCTAGCATGTTGGCAGGTATTTGCTTTGGTTTTCTGGCTATGCAGCAGTCAATTATGTTGGTTTGGTTTCTTGTTGGGGGTTTGCTTATAGCGGCGATAGGCTTTTATTTAAGGATTGATCAAAAATCGCAGTTAACACAAAACTAGACATAAGCAGGGTGTTTCGAGTACACTATTAAGTTGCTGACGAATAACGCTAGCATTGTTCATGAATAAGCTTCTAGCAACAACGTAAACACGCTTGTTTTAGACCTTAAACGCTTGAGCTTTGTATACCTTACTAGCCTAATTTTCGACATTAAAATCATCCTTAGCGCTGTAGCGCTACCCTGGAGGAACCATGGAACTTACGGCCCAAAAAAGAGGCTCAGGAAAAATGAATAAACTTCGTAGTGAAGGCTTTATTCCTGCAGTTGTTTATAACAAAGAGTTGAACCTTTCAATTACGGTTGAACGTCGTGCTTTTGATAAAGTTTTTCGTAGTCAAGGTGCCGCGCATCTTATCAACCTTAAGGTTGAAGGCGAAGCAGATCATGATGTTCTTGTTAAAGCTGTCCAAATGGATAAGCGCCGCCGCTTACCGCAGCATGTTGATTTTTATGCAGTCACTGCAGGTCAACTTGTTGAAGTTAGCATACCCATTGAATTTGTTGGTACAGCTAAAGGCATTAAAGATAGTGGTGGTTTAATGGACATTCAGAAACGTGAAGTCACCATTAATATTTTACCTCGCCTTATTCCAGAAGCTATTGACCTTGATATTACAAACTTAGGTCTTGGCGATTCTTTGCATGTGAGTGATGTTGCTGCACTTTTACCTGCTGAAGCTGAACTTCTTGATGACCCTGAAGCAACGCTCATAACGATTGTTGCACCTCGTATTGTTAGTGGTGACGATCAGACTGAAGAAGTTGATCTTGAGCCTGAAGTTATTGGTAAAGGCCCTGAAGACGAAGACGAGGACGAAGCTTAATTCACAGTTAGCTCAAAACTTGTGAATACATCTATCAAACTTATTGTTGGTCTAGGTAACCCTGGACCCAAATTTCAAGAAACTCGGCATAACGCTGGGTTTCTTGTTCTTGATGAACTTGCTCAACGTTGGCAGATTAAGTTTAAAGCTAAACGTTTGAGTTTACGTAAACAACTAGCAGATGAAGCTAAAGGCACTGTGCTGCTTATTAAACCTTTAACGTTTATGAATTTATCAGGTCAGGCTGTACAGTCTTATCAAACCAAATTAAAGCTCAAACCCCATGAGATTCTAGTTATTCATGATGATCTTGACATGCCGCTAGGTCGCCTTCGCTTTAAAGCAGGTGGAGGAGGTGCAGGTGGTCAAAATGGGGTTAAAGACATAACAAAACGCATAGGCTCTGACTTTTTAAGATTAAAGATTGGGATTGGTCGTCAACCTGAAGGCTGGAAAGTCGAGCATTGGGTTTTAAGTAAATTCCAAAAAGAAGAACAAGAACTTATCCACAAGGTTATCCACAGCTCAGCAGATGCTGTGGATAAGTTACTCAGCGACGGACTCGAGCCTGCCATGGCTATTTATAACGGGCTAGATTTAACAAAGGCTTAAGCGTAGCTTTTCGCTAAGTAGTACTTTAGGTGCTGCACAGGTTCAAAGGGTTCAATTTGTTCTCTTAATAAATAGCTTGTGTCTTTTAAGGCTAAAGCTTTGTAGTGTGAGCCTCTTAGGCAAGATGCAGCTGACACATGCCCTACTGCGTAAATGAGCTTTAAGGCTTCATCTGATATATCTGTCTCAGTGCCATAAGGCCAAGCGAAATGCAAGTCTGGCCCTAACTGCTCTTTAAGCAGTTCATAAGAGCTAACTATTTGTTCTTCTAACTCTTCGCTTGTGCAATAAGCAATATTCCTGTGGCTTAAGGTGTGGTTGCCCACCTCGTGACCACGGGAGCACAAGTCTTCAATTTCTTGCCAGTTTAGAAACTCCATAGGGCCGTGCTGCAACCGAGCGCGGTTATACTCAGTTAAGGTCTCTAAGTTTGTTTCACCAATCACGCTAGGGTTAGCAAAGACAAGGGCTTTAGCACCATAATCATCAAAAATTTTACAGGCATCAAAGAAGCTCTTATAGCCATCATCTGAACTTATGCACAAGTAATTAGCATCAATATCACCCTCTTGAACACGCCTAACACCCTCAGAGTAAGAAATAAACTCAAAATGCTTTGCTAAAAACTCGAGTTGTTTACGTAAACTCTGCTCTGTATCTGTGTAGTAACTATGAAAGCACGTAAAGGTGACGCGTTTTTGCTTTATTGACTGCTCATTTGCTTTAAGCGCTAAAGCATTAATAGCATGATGCCTTAAGAAAGCTCGGAGACTGGGCTGCTTAAATTCTGCGTAGGTCGTTACAAAAGCCATTAGCTTAGTATGCCCTTTAAACTGCTAATCAGCTAGTCAAATCTCCACTTTAGATCTTCAGCTTGGTTGAGGGTGCTTTCACATAAAACAGTAAAACCAAGCCTAAAACTAGTAACAACACAACTGGCGTTACACCAATACGCTGACTTGCAAACAAGCTGGTTACCGCAGCAATACTAAAAGGCCCAATAAAACTTGTGGCTTTACCTGTAAATGCGTACAAACCAAATGCCTCTGTCATACGCTCATCATCTGCCTGATCGACAAGTAGCGTTCTTGAAGAAGCCTGCAACGACCCGCCTGCAGCACCCACAACGCCACCCGCAATATAAAAAAGCAAGTCAGGCAAACTCGAGCCTTCACTCAAACTAATAAAGAAAGCTTCGCTAGGGCCAGTTGAAATAATCGCTAGGGTAGCTAAGCTAAGCACAACAATAGATACACCCACCACGGGCTTAGGGCCAAATCTGGCATCTAACTCTCCCCCCAACCATGCACCTAAAGCACCTGTAAACGCAGCAATAATCCCAAAGGTTCCAACCTGAATGACACTCCAGCCAAGCACACCTGCCGCGTAAATACCCCCAAAAGTGTAAATAGCATTAAGCCCATCACGATAAAACATACTCGAGATAAGAAAAGCAAAAAAACTCGAGTTTTGAGGTAGTGTTTTTAGGGTTTGCCAGAGTTCTTTTAGGCCTTTTGTAACGGCACCTTTTACGCGCACTTTTTTAGCAGCGTCAGGCGTGAATAAAAAAAGTGGAATGATAAAAATAATGTACCAAATAGCAGTGAGTGGACCAGCAGCTCTATCCCCTGCATGCGTTAAAGGGTCAAGCCCAAATAAAGGACTCATGCCAATAAGGGTTTTACCGGTGTCAGGATCAGCACTCATAAACCCTAAAACCAAAATAAGACTAACCAAACCACCTATATACCCCAAAGCCCAACTTGTACCAGATAATTTACCTAAGTCAGCTCGCGGTACTAAGTCAGGCATCATAGCGTTAGTAAAAACCGTAGCAAACTCAGCACCAATAAGCCCCACTACAAAAGCTAACAAAATAAACGTAATATTAGCGTTTCCGCCCGGTAGCGCGTACCAAAGCCCAAAAGCACCCACAATATAAAGTAACGAAAAGACAAATACCCAAGGTTTACGAACCCCCACCGTATCAGCAATAGCACCCAAAATAGGCGCTAAAATCGCAATAAGAATACCCGCAAACCCAGCAGCCTGACCCCAAAGCACCTGCCCTGAAGCAGCATCCGCAGCAACAGAAGATACAAAATAAGGCGCAAACACAAAAGTTAAAATAAGCGTGTAAAACGGTTGTGACGCCCAATCAAAAAGCATCCAAGACCAAACACCCTTACGAGATACTCGAGCATTATTATTTAAACTTGACATAGCCAGCTCTACTTTCTTCCGCCGCACAACAAAATAACAGCAAGTATAACGCTTAAAGCCCTATTTTTTAAGCGTTGTAAATTAAAAGCAAATCAAGCCCACCACGTTACTTAATAAGACTTCCGTTAGCCAAATCTCTTAATCTAAAGCTCGAGTTTTTTTAGTGCATTATTTTGCCTTTGGCAAAATGCTATTTCATGTGCTATCATTCTCAGTTGCTGCCTGAACTTTGGCAGTACAGGTCTAGCTCGAGTTTTTTTAGATTCAGCCTAGACCCAAACCTTTTAACTGAAAGGAGGTGACATAAACAATGCATACTTATGATCTAAATGTCATTCTTGATCCTAGCTTGAGTGAAGCTCAAACAAAGACTGAGAAAGATGCTGTGCTTGCTCAAATTGAGCGTGCTGGTGGTGAAGTTCTTAATGAAGATGATTGGGGTAACAAACGCCTTGCTTACGAAATTCGTAAAATACGCGAAGGTCACTACATCATTTATACCCTTAAGCTTCCGCCTGAAGCACCCAAAGTGATTGAAAGCAACTTACGTCAGCGTGACAATGTCATGCGTGTACTCTCAGTCAGGCATCGTCCTGAATGGCGTACGCATAAAGCAAAAACGCCTAAAAACCCTGTAGCAGCTTAAAGACCAAAACGAAGATATACTTATTATTGAGACAAAAGGAGAAAGACAATGGCAAGAGGATTAAACAGCATACATTTAGCGGGCACCCTAACCCAAGCAGCAGAATTACGTTATACCGCAGGCGGTCTCGCCATCTTAGAAATGAACTTAGGTGGTAATGATCGTGTTTTAGGTGATGACGGACAAATGCGTGATCTTGCATGGTACCACCGTGCAACCGTGTTTGGTGCTCAAGCGGAAAGCCTTGCTAATCAGGTAAGCGAAGGAAGCCCCGTTTTTATAGACGGCGCCCTTAACTACCGCACGTGGGATGGTAATGACGGACAGCGCAAAAGTGCGCTAGATGTTAAAGCTATAAGAGTTGAAGTCATGAGTTTTGGCCCTAGAAAAGGTGAACAAACCGTGATTGACAGTCGTGGACAGCATCGCTTAAGCAATGCTCTCAACGAAGTTAAGCTCATTGGCAACCTAACACGTGATGCTGAACTTCGCTATACACCTAGTGGTAGCGCCGTAACTAGATTCTCAGTAGCTGTAAATGAACGCTACCGTGATCGCTCAGGTAGTGACCAAGAGAAAACCCATTATGTAGATGTGAATGTCTGGCGTGAACTTGCCGAAGGCAGCTCAGATTTACGTAAAGGCGACCCTGTTTTTATAACAGGTCGTTTGGTTAATGACTCTTGGACAGATCAAGATGGCAACCGTAGATACACAACTCGCGTCGAAGGGTCGCGTGTTGAGTTCCTGACTCGTGGTCCTGGTCAAGGTGGACCTAGTACCCGCTCTGACGCTGCGCCAAGTAGGCCAGCCCCTCAAAGTGCCCAAGCAAGTCAGCCAAGTAAACCCCTCGATATTGATGAGGAATTTCCACCAGAAGAGGATCTACCCTTTTAATGGCTAGAGAACAAAAACCCCGCAGAGGTGCAGGCCCGCGCAGAGGCAGACGACCAAAAGTATGCCAATTTTGCACAGGTGACCTAGAAATAACTGACTACCATAACAGCAAAATGCTAAGACGCTTCATTTCAGATACCGCAAAAATATTGCCGCGTCGTCGTACTGGCGTATGTGCAAAGCATCAGCGTAGACTTGCTACAACTATCAAGCGCGCCCGCATGCTAGCTATTATTCCTATTACCCAACAGTTGGTAAGGAAATAAGTTATGAACGTCATTTTATTAGAACCTGTTGAAAAGCTTGGCGAAGCTGGCCAAATGGTAAATGTAAAAAATGGTTATGCACGCAACTGGCTTATTCCTCAAGGATTTGCAGCTGTTGCAACCAAAGCTAATCAAGCAGAACTTCAAGCTCGCCTAGCACAACGCGCCAAGCAACTTGCTGAACGCAAAACAGATGCTGAGCGTCTTAAAGAAATGCTTGCCGAGAATCATGTTGAAATTCTGGTTAAAGCTGGTGAAGAAAGAATTTACGGTAGTGTTAGCAATCGTGATATTGCTACAGCGCTAAAGTCAAGCTACGATGTTGACGTTGACCGCCGTAAAATTGAAATTCCGAATGGAAGCATAAAAACACTCGGTGAATACACCATTATCTATAAGCCTCACCCAGAAGTACCTATTGACTTAAATGTCGTTAT
>CAYGTA010000147.1:0-10264 GCA_964352605.1 uncultured bacterium
AAGAAAGCTTAAGGCACTACCAAGTCAAAACTGAACGCTGCGTGGGCTTCACCGTTAACCTGAAGCGTTAGGCTGTGCGTTCCTGCATAGAGTCGCTTGGTTGTCATGAGCCTCATGGGGTGTTTTTTCTTTAAGCTAAGCTGTTCTTTAGTGTTTAGACTGAGTTGCTTTAGTTTAAATACTTTTTGGCTCTTTTTATTCTTTGTACTCGGGTACGTCATCATGTAATCAATTAATAAGTTTTGTTGCGCTAACGACTCGAGCTTGAGGCTAAACTCTAAGGCTTCGCCTATTTTGACAGTTTCTGTACTGGTCTTAAATTCAAGTATCTTTAGCTTTGCGCTCTCGCCAAAACCAACTAAGCTTAAGGCATCTTTATGACCTTGTTTAATGAGGGTTCTAAGAGCATGCTTTGTTATGAACTGCATTTCAGCGTCATTTTGCTTGCTTTGCCAGCGCTTTAAGGTGCTTATAACAAGGTCAGGCTCGAGTTTGGTTATGTCATTTAGATGATTAGCGACGCTGCGTGTTACAAAGCGCGTCTTATCTTTGTAAAGTAAGTCTAAGAGGCTTATGGGTTCTGTGTGGTGAATGTTTAGCTTTTGTGCCCATGGTAGTTTTGGGCGGCATCCTTCGCTTGCTAAGCGCCTGACATGATAGTGATTATCTTTGGCGCATTCATGTAGAAACGCTAGGCTTTCATTAGGGAATTTATTTATAAAGAAACGAATGGCAAATTCAGCAGAAAAGCGTTTGGTGGTTTCTTTAAGAGCCTTTAAAGATGTTTCTAAGTACTTTGCTTCACAGCCATAGTTAGCTATGTAAAGCGATAGTGGTGCAATAATAAAATCACCAAAGTCATCATCTGTTTTGCTGGGGTCTAGTTCTTCAGGTAACCCTTTAATAATAATAGTTACAGCCTCAAAGTAATCTTTGGGCAAGTACTCTTTTAGACAGAAAGTAATATGCGCAATGCGCTCTTTAAGCTCGAGTTTTGGGAAGGCCTGCAAAACATCTTGTTGGAAGGCTTCTGCTTGAAAGCTTGGGTAGGCAGTTTTTAGCTGCGTAGCTAAGTAGTGAACTTTTTCTGGGTTGAATAGTTGGTCTTTTAATGAGAAACTTGCTTTGGCTTTCATAGCTCCCCTAAACAAATCATGGCGTTACTCTTTAACAACTCAAATATACCATAATTATTAAGGTATCATTATCTTTAAGCTACCCAACTCAAGCTCAAATATGCTTTTATTACAGACCAAAGAACTATCCTGAGGTAGAGCATGAAGTTTCTAACTCCATACAGCATATGACACCTCTAAGACACTCGAGTATTAGATGCGTACACTGCAATGTAAAAGCAGTAGTCGTGTTTTAATGAAGGGGTGCGAGAAAATCGATTGGGTAAATCCGATTTATATGTAAGTGAAATAGGCTTTGGCTGCATGTCACTAGGTACCAGTGAAGCGCAAGCCTTAAATCTACTTGAGAACGCCTTTGATTTAGGTATCACTTTTTATGATACAGCTGACCTATACGATAACGGCATAAATGAACGCTTTGTCGGTAAAGCTTTTAAAGACAAACGAGACAAAGTTGTCATTGCTACCAAAGTAGGTAATCGCTGGAATGATGATGGCAAAACATGGCGCTGGGACGCCTCAGCCAAATGGATTTATGAAGCCGTTCAAGACAGCCTAGAACGCCTGCAAACAGACTACATTGACCTTTATCAGCTTCATGGTGGCACGCTTAATGACCCTCTAGAAGAAATCATTACTGCTTTTGAAAATTTGCAGCAAGATGGCCTTATTCGTAGCTACGGGATCTCCTCCATAAGACCCAATGTCATTAGGGAATGGACCAAACGCTCACATATAGCCAGCAACATGATGCAGTACAGTCTGCTCGACAGACGACCCGAAGAGCAAAGCCTAAGCATGATTTACCAAAAAGGCATGAGCGTTATTGCCAGAGGCCCACTAGCCAAAGGGCTACTCGCCTCAAAACCCCCCAAAGCCTACCTAGACTACTCAGAAGAAGCCATTACAGACATTCAGGCTAAACTTGCTGAACTGGTCACACCAGAGCGAAGTGCCAGCAGTTTAGCTTTACGTTACGCCCTGCATCATCCTGCAGTTGCAACCGTTATACCGGGCGCAAGCAACCTCAAACAATTAGAAGAAAACATAAAAGCTAGCAAAACTCCAAACCTAACTGAAACAGAAATAAGCCAGCTAAAAGCAATAACAGAAGCCAAAGTCTACGCAGACCACAGATAAATCTAAAGTCTAGGGTAACGCTTAACAATAGCGCTAATACCCTCAAAATACAGATAACCCATGTCACCCACTTGCGGTGAAAAGCTGTAACTATGCTCATATTTCACTTCAACCTTACGCCCTGTAGACATAAGCCAAACCTGAACATAATCACCATTGTAAGCAAAGCGAACTTCCATCATTTACTAGCTTAGAAAAGCCAGCTTTAAACCAATGCCACCTAGACAACAAAGTCCAAACTCGAGTTCACTAGTTTGCTATGCTGCCATCAAAGGAAAAGGCTGTCAGGCCGTTTATGATGCTTGAAATAACGATTCTAGATTTATTTACTTTACTGTTTGTGGGTGCGGGTGTTTTAGCAGCGCTAATTATCGCTATTTTGTTAGTTGTTGAAAAAAGTAATAGTAATCAAGCAAATAGAGTCTTGGCTGTTTTACTCATCTTATCTTCATTAACGCTGATTGATTTAATTATTGACTTTACAGGCCTTAATTACATTAATCGTAATTTATTCTTTTTACCTTTGCGCTACACGCTGGCTATTGGCCCTCTTCTTTACTTCTATGTCCGTTTTTCCCTTTTCCCAAGTCACCGTTTTAAGCTTATAGATGCGTTTCATCTTGTATTACCTCTAGCCCAAGCTTGCTTTTATCTTTGGCTTGGCTTCAGGGGTTACGCCTTTAAAACCAAAATTTGGCTAAACATCATTAGACCCTATGGTGAATGGGAAGATATTGCTTTTACACTAGGGCTTCCTTTTTACCTAGTGCTATCTTTTTTGCTTATTCGAAACTATAAACAGCTAAACCCAAATGCAAAACATCAATTACGCTGGATGAATCGCCTCTTATTAATTATCATTTTTGTTATAACAGTCAATCTTATTTATGAAGCCATTGACTACAGTTTTACGCTTGGTTTTGCACCCAACTGGTGTTGCCCAAGCTGGTATTTTGCCCCCCAAATGTTTTTCTTTGGTTTATTGCTCTTCTGGATGGCATTTAACGGTTACATACATATTCGTTTTATGCGCCTCAGTAACGCCAAACCCGAAAGTAAGTCAAAACGAAAAGAAACCTACAACCTGCAAGAAACGCAAATCACAGAACTCGGCGAAAAGCTCGAGTATTTAATGCTTGAAGAGCAACCATTTTTGAATCCTGATTTGAGTTTGGCTAGCTTAGCAGGTGAATTAGCTATTTCTACCAAAGCTTTATCTTTAGTTATTAATGAAACGCAAGCAAAAAGCTATAACGATTATGTGAATCATTATCGTATTGAGTACCTTAAACAGCAATTCTTAAACCCTGAGTCTAAGAGCATTTCGTTACTCGAGCTTGCCTTTGATGCTGGTTTTAACTCCAAAGCGACCTTTAATAGGGTGTTTAAACAAATGACAGGTCTTACCCCATCAGAGTACCGTAAACAAGGGCTTTAAGGCGTCTCAGGATGATTTGAGGCGTTCTTTTTTAAGACTCAAATCATCCTTGCAGCGCATTCTTTTTTTATTTTTCTTAATCTCTATATCAGGCAGCGCAAACACTACATTTACCAAGCGCATCATTAGCCGAGAAAAGGTAATTTATGAAAAAAAGTATGGTTTTTGGTTTTCTTCTTATTGCTTTATTTACTTTTCCAGGATGCTCAGTAATGTTTGGCTTAGACGAAAACGCGCCCGCAGCAAGCATTACGGGGAATATAACAAATCGCTCTTTTAGCATTGAAGAAACTTTCCTTAGTGTACAAGTAAGTGGCGGTGCTAAAGTCACGCTCATTCAATCAGATGAAACAAGTTTAAGTGTAAGTACCGATGAAGGTTACTTTCCTCGAGTTAGGCAGACCCTAGCAAATGCTGTACTTCATTTAGGTACCGTTTACGCAGAAGATAGCGTCAACGCAGATGTTAGCTTTGAATTAAGAACAGACTTAAGCAAGCTAACTAGCCTGAGTGCCAGTGGTGGCAGCTCTCTGAAGGCAAGTCATTTAATAGGCGAAACACTTCAAGTAGATGCCAGTGGTGGGGGCCAAGTAAACCTAGACAGTTTAACTGCAAATACTGTAAAAATTACGGTGAGTGGCGGTGGCAACATAAGCCTAGCTAGCTTAACCGCTGCCCGTGCCGCCATACATGGCAGTGGCGGTGGAAGCCTAAGCATATCTGAACGCTGCACTGTGAACTCGAGTCGGCTTGAGCTTTCTGGGGGTGCTAAAATTGAGGGTATATGTGTTTTTTAAGGCTTTACACCTTTTGATGGATGAAGCTGATTCGCGAAACGGTTTTAATAAAAAGAACATTCTTTAAGTAACCAAAGGAGACAATAATGGTTTCAAGCATGACACGCTCATCTACAGCGCCTCTTGCAAAGACAGTCACTGCGGTGAGTAGTTTAGCGTTTGACTGGGTATACATGTTACTGGTCTTTCTACTGACAGCTGGTATTTATATGGATGGTTGGTCACACGGCTCCTTTGGACCTGACCAATCGGTATTTAGTGAGTATCACTTACTTTTTTACAGTAGCTTACTGGCCTTAGGCTTATGGCTCTTTGCTGCTGCTTTCATGAATCGCCGTGAGGGCTTTGAGGGTTTAAAAGCGTTACCTGCTGGCTATAAATTATCAGCTTTAGGCCTGCTCATTTTTGGCATTACAGGCTTTTTTGACTTAGCAGGTCATGCTCTCTTTGGATTTGAAGTCGATATAGAAGCACTCTACAGCCCCAGTCATATTGGTTTATTTACAGGCTGGGCACTCATTAGCATAGGGCCCACTCGAGCTGCTTTGCATAGGCAAAAAAGTTTAGGGGAGTCAAAGCTTTCATTCTTACAGTTTCTACCTGCCTTATTGGCTTGGGTTTTCTTTTTTAACGTGATTGCTTTTGTTTCTATGGAGTTTTTTGCTACAGGTGAGCAGTGGATGCTGGCAGATAACCGTCTTAATAGTGATTACTTAGGGCAGGTTATGGGCATTATGGGCATTATTATTCAAACTGCTCTTATGGTTGGCAGTCTTGCTTATTTGGTGCTGCATTTTAAATTACCGTTGGGTAGCTTTAGTCTCTTTTTTCTTATGTTTGGCTTATTTGGCTCTATTGATAATTTAAGTCTTGATCTTGTTCCTGTTGCACTTGCCGTGGGTATCGTCTGTGACGCTGCTTATGCACTACTTAAACCTAATTTTATTAGGCAATGGCAGTTTCATAGCTTTAATGTTTTTATAGCACTTGCCTTCTGGGGTATTTTTTACGCTTTTGTCTTTATAACTAATTATGGAGACGGCATTTGGTACACGCCTTATATCTGGACGGGTAGCATAGTGCAAGGCATGGTTGCAGCACTACTTGTTTCACTTGCCATGACATCTGCACCCAAAATGCCTTTAGAAACCAAAACCGCCTAAATTATGCGCGTCGTTTTTGTACTAGCTTTTATGCTTTCGTTTGCCGCAGCGCACACTGGCTTTAACAGACTTAGCTGGCAAGAAACTCTCGGGCCTTACAGCTTAAATGTACTCGAAGACTTTCATGTTCAAGAAGCCAAAGCACAAGTTCTGGTACAAGTTTCAGACCTTAATAAACAAGCACCAGAAAACACCACTGTGACTGCCAAACTTAGGTTTGAAAACAGCATGATTTATGAAAATACCGTGCCTTTTATTGCCAATGGCAGTTCAGATGGGAAAACCTACTACGCTACTTATGTTTTAGAAACCGCTATTAAGCAAGCAGGCATGTACGAACTCGAGCTGCTCTTTTCTGGTCCTTTGGGATCGGCAAACAAAACGTATTTTGTGGTGGCTAACAATGAAACTCGTGTTCCACTCATTGAGTACCTGCCAAGTGCTTTAATTTTAATCATTGTTCTGGGGGGCGTAGCTATCTTGTTTATGCCTTTAGCAAAACGAAAGGAAGCTCATGAATCATCTTTTAAAAGCTTTACTGCTTAGCAGTTTGGCGTTTTCAGGCTTTGCATTGGCACAAAACCCGTTTACTTGGATTAATAACTTGGTTAATACCGAGGAGCGTCTTTTGCATCAAGTTGAACTAGGGCCTTATACCCTAAATGCACAGGGGCAACGTTTACTGCATGACCCTTATTTGCGCTTAAGCATTAACTTAGAGGGTGAACCCATACCTGCCGACAGTAGCGTTAGGGTAGACAGCACCCTTTTTGTGCAAGGTGGACAAACCAACAAAAGCTATACGCCTGAGCATGATGGTAAAAGTTTTGTTATTACCCCCTTAGATTTGGAAAAAGCCAAAGTCATGTCTTGGGATGAAGGCGGCTGGTTGCGCCTTGCCATAACGGTTAATGGGCCAGCAGGGCCAGCCAGCGAAACGGTAGGCATATCCATTTACCCCCCCAAACCCGCAGTTAGTTTTGCTTTTAGAGCTTTAAACTTTCTTATTCCTTTAGTCTTAGTTGCAGTATTTGCAATTATCTTTAAAGTTACAAATATTCGCTTGAGGCGCTCCCCTCAGCCTGTATAGCCGCAAACACCCATACGAGGTGAATTAACAACAGGCATGTAAGGATAATCATCCCAACCGCGTGCATGTTTTTTACAAAAGAAAGGGTAGTCATCTTCCCACATTTTTTCCGTATGAATCACAACGGCTGGCGCACTGCACTTAGAGCATTCCCAATTAGGTGCATGGTTTCTAGCAAGTAAACGTAACTTGCCTGTTATACGACCTTCACGCTCACTTACAACTTTCAACTTTAAATCTGTAGTGCTACCAAAATCATACTCATAAGCAAAACTCAAGCCCGTTTCAAAAATAGCTTCTACTTTAGTATCCATACCCCGCTCGAGTCTAGGAGCAGGCCATTTAGATTCAGGAATACCGCGCTCACGCCACATATTTTCTAACCATACGCGGTGCTCTGCGTCAGCTTGCTCCATTTCTTCATCCTCTTCATAAGATGCGTCATACTGCGTACCAGCAATACTAAACATGCTCAAGTGACCACAACACTCGAGCCAGATATCTCTTAAGAAGCCATCTAAATCTTCTAACTTAGCGTTAGCTTTGAGTTCAATATCTAAAAAATAATTAGGCTCGTACTCAGCTTCCACTCTTAACCTGTAGAGTTTTGAAAGTTTTGCTTTGCTTACATCATGCTTAGCCGGACAAGTTGCCAAATGACGCGTCATACCTGCTTTATTAGATTCATAAGAACAGAGTTCACAATTAGCTCGAGCTTGGGTTTTTGCCATGCTCTTTACTATAATAAAAACTTAATTAAACGTCTAGAGTGTCTTTTTGATGCTGCTTTAATCGAACCAGCGTTTACGCCAAAAGTAAATCAACATGCTAATAACAATCGTAATCATGACGCCCCAAAGCGCATAGTAACCATCTGCCCATTGGAGTTCTGGCATGCGTTCAAAATTCATACCGTAAACACCTACTAAGAAACTCAAAGGAATAAAAATAGTTGAAATAATAGTGAGTACTTTCATGACTTCATTCATACGGTAACTCAGTTGACTTAAATAAAAATCATGCAAACTGGTGTTGAGTTCACGCAGTGACTCAAGCGCATCATTCACTTGAATTGCGTGATCTTGCACATCATTAAGGTATAAAAGAACATTATCGCTGATTAAAACAGGGTTTTCCCGCCTGAAAGACGACAACAAATCACGAACTGGCATGACTGATTTACGAAGCAACAAAAGCTCATGCCTTAAGTCTCGTAAAGCCATCATGGTGTTTTTATTATTCAAATCAATAATGTCTTCTTCAATAAACTCGAGTGCTTCACTGTAATGCTCGAGTACGCCAAAGTAGGCGTCTACCATTACGTCTATAAGGGCGTAAAGTAAATAGTCTGAGTTTAGGTTTCTGAGTCTACTTTTTGGGTTTTGTAGCCGCTTTCTAATAGGGTCAAAGACATCCCCTAGGCGTTCTTGAAAGCTCAGTACAAAGCTGTCACCTAAAATAAGGCTTAGTTGCTCATAGTGCAGCTTGTCGTTGTCTACATAAAGCATTTTGAGTACCACGTAAATATAGTCGTCAAAAAACTCTACTTTAGGTCGCTGGTGCGCACTGACAATATCTTCTAGCGTTAAGGGATGCAGCGAGAACTTTTCGCCTAAAGCTTCAATTGTTTTTATGTCATGTAAGCCAACAATATTAAGCCAAACATTTTGATTTGTCTCAGGAATAGTGCTTAACTCTACGGGCGACTCCTGAATACTCTCTGCTGAGTACAGTGTAATGTCTAAGCTTGCAGGCTCGAGTTTGCTTTCACCCATGTACATGAGGCTGCCGGGTGCCATGCCTTGTTTTTGACTCGCGTTTTTAAGCTGATGTTTAAGCACGAGCTTGCTCACCTTGTTTAGAGCTATCTTCAACAATTCTGACAGGAAAAGCTTGGTCTGCATTGGCGTTCATGAGGGTGCGGTGCGGGTAAGGAATTTCTATGCCCGCTTCATCAAAAGCCTCTTTGATTTCTTGCTGAATGCCGTTACGCACGGTTAAAAAATTTTCTTTACTCGCCCAAACTGAAATCTGAAAGTTAATGCTTGATTCACCAAACCCTTGCGCAATAATGAGTGGAGCAGGGTCTTCTAAACTCAAGGGGTTTCTATCTGCAACTTCTAGTAAGAGGTCTTTAACTTTCTTGACATCTTCCTTGTAAGCCACGCCCACTTGGGTATCTACACGTCTTATAGGAAAACGGGCGAGGTTGGTAATTTCTGCTTTAACCATGCTTTCATTAGGAATGCGTACCAGCAAATTATCAAAGGTTCGTAATTTGGTAGATAGCAAATCTACCGATAAAACTTCACCTGTACGCCCATTAACCGTAATGATATCGCCAACTTCAACAGAGCGTTCTATCACCAAGAAAAGACCACTAATGACATTTGAAACTGAGGTTTGAGAGGCAAAACCTACCGCTAAACTCACTATGCCAGCTGCACCTAATAAGACATTAAAATCAAACCCTAATTCTCTAAGACCTGAAATAGTAAACAAAATTAAGATGGTGTAACTCACTGCGCGTCTTAACAAAAGACGCTGCTGCGGCGTAATACTCGTAAAGGTACGCATAATGGCAAAACGTGCAAAACGCGATAACAAAATACCCAGCACAATAAGAAAAGCAGCTTGCAATAAAGGTACATACTGATCTGCTTGTAGTAAAGCAGAAAAATTAACATTAGCTAAACGCTCTAAAAATGCCTGCACCATAAACTCCTTAAGAACTCGAGCTGCTAAATAACTTAGAAAAAGCTCGAACAACCAGATTCTTTGTTGCTTTTTGTCTTGGTTCAGCTAGTCTTGTTGCGTCACTTATTTCACGCGGAGCAGCTCTACCTAAACGCAAGGCTGCCAAATCTCCACTTTCTTCTTTAATGAGCGTGACACTCTGCGTCCAGAGACTCGAGTTTGTCTCGTAGAGCGCTAAATACATAATGGGTAATTTGACTTTGTCAAGCATGAGGGCTTCTTTAGCTTTGTTTTCTATGCGTAAAGGCGTTATGGCGCGGTGCGGTAAAGCTGTTACATCTTCGAGTCTTAAACGGCCTTTTATGCGGCTTGCGTAACAAAGTTCACCCTCGATGGTAGAAGGCCCAAACCATGTATCTGAAGGTCTAAATAAAGGGTAATCTTGTAGCTTTGTGTCACCAAGCTTCATGCTTAACCAAACAGCAGTTGTTACGTAAAGCGTTACTTCTTCACCTTGCTGAATTGAAAAAGGATGCTCTGGTTTCACCACAATAGGCCGATTAGCAAGTAACGGCAGAAAACTAATGGTTTTAGGTGCAGCCCGAAAACTAAAGTGATTCACATCAGCTTCAGGATGAATAGAATCAAAAGACACTGCCTTTTCTAAAATCAACTCCGCAGAAGAAATGTCGTTTGACTGCCAATGCGCAACCCGCCACTCTTGAGGGTAACGCGTTAACCAAAACTCACTAGGGCCAATCTTTAAATAGGTAATGTCACCCTCAGTAGGTTCTAAATCACCC
>CAYGTA010000148.1:0-10201 GCA_964352605.1 uncultured bacterium
CAGAATGGCTATTAAACAACGTCGTCCAGCTAACGGTCTGTTGCATCATAGTGATCGAGGTAGTCAGTACACTAGCTATGCATTTGAGCGTGAACTCAAGAGTCAAGGTATCAGGGCCAGCTTTACTTCGACAGGAGCTTGTTTAGATAATGCTTATATCGAATCGTTCTTTGCTAGTCTCAAAAAAGAGAAGGTTTATAAAACTACATTCAATACTAGAGAGGAAGCTAGAGCTGCTATCTTTCAATACATCAACATTACTTACAATCGCTTTCGTTTACACAGTTCCCTTTGTTACAAGAGCCCTGAAACCTTTGAGGCTCTTCAATCACAATCAAGCTTGGAGAAATTAGCTGCTTAGTCTATACTTAGAGTGTCCACTAATAAAGATCAAGTCCACTTTGATATTGGTGGCGAACCTCCCAAACAAGGAAAAAGTAAAGAGAAAAAGGACTTGAAAGGCTATGCTTAAGCCCTTAAAGGAGTTTGAGCATATCACTAAAACCGCAGAATTATTCGGTACCTTAAGAAACAACTTAATTGGCAAAAGCGATATTTCCAGAGGGTAATTTAATCATGAATCTATATGATGAGTTGGGCATGATTTTTGAGGATGAAAATTTTGCTGATCTCTATCCTCAGGAGGGTCAACCTGCGCTGTCACCAGTCCGCTTAGCCTTAATTAACGCTCATGCAATTTAGGGAAGGTCTGACTGATCATCAAACAGCAGAGGCTGTTAAAACTAAAACAGACTGGAAATATCTGCTTTGTCTCGAGCTAAAAGATTAGGGCTTTCATCATACTGTCCTAAGTGAATTTCGAACAAGGCTATTGACCCATCATGCTGAACAACCTTTATTTGAGAAGATAGTTGAACTTGCTAAAGAAAAAGGCTTAGTCAAGTCAGGTGGAAAACAACGAACCGATTCCACACATATCTTGGGCCCAATGCGAGGGATGAAACGTATAGAGGTAGTCACTGAAACCTTAAGACATAGCCTAAATGTGCTTGCTGAAATAGCACCTGAGTGGTTACTAGAGCAAATGAAACCCGACTGGCTTAAGCGCTATGGACCAAGGGCAAGTGATTATCGTTTGTCAAAAAGTGAAACTAAACGTCTTGCTTGGGCTAAGCACATAGGGCAAGATGGTTATGATTTATTGAGGACCCTTTACAGCGATAAAACAGTTGCTGCCTTTTGCTGTATTCCTGCAGTAGAAACCTTAAGGAAGGTATGGCTGCAGAATTTTGAGATGAGCGAAGGAACACTAAGCTGGCGTGAGAATAAGAATATGCCACCAGAAGGTCTATATATTGGTTCGACTTATGATAAAGATGCACGGTATCAAGTTAAACGAGCAACAGGCTGGTCTGGCTATAAAATTCATTTAACGGAAAGCTGTGATGATGGATTACCTAATATCATCACCAATGTCGCTACCAGCAATGCCGCTGTGTCTGATGATGCGATGACAGAAAAGATTCATTCTGCATTAGAGAAACGAAGGCTTTGGAGTTGGATAGGGTCTAAGGCTCTCCCGTGAAGTGATGTTGGTGGCGAAATCAGATAGCGACTCCAGGAGTGGCAAATAGCCTTTGCAATGCTGAGGGTTTAACTTGATTTTAGGTTCACCTGCAAGCCAAGCAAGTATACGCATGATGTTCATAGCAGCAGCTGTCATCAGATGACCCAGATGCGTTTTTGCCTCGCCTAGATAACGTGAACACCGCTGCAAGTTCGGATTCCTTGAGAAATCGTTCCTTCAACACCTGCACGTCTAGCATATTCAGATCTAAATTCTTTAGTTGCTTCGCGCTCTACCCCAGCAAGAAGTGCTTTATGCTGAGCCTCTGGTCGGATTGTAATGGTTCGCCGCTTAGCACGGGTGCAATGTTGTTGACTGGCACAGATTTGACAGTCTTTCATCGAAAATTTTATTTTCACAACATGATTCTTAAACTTATCAATGGCAGGCGTCCAGCTGATACTTTCTTTACCCGCAGGACAAACAGCCTGCTCAGCTCCCCAATTGATCACAAAATCACGCGAGCCAAACCCCTTACCCGCCTTACTCTGCCAGGAATTACCTCCCCGAGTGGGCCCGATAAGGTCGATACCAAAACGTTCTTTACTCTCAACAAATAGCTCCGAGTTGACATAACCTGTATCTGCTATATGCTTGTCAGGTAAAAGATTGCTGGTCTCGAGTGCGCTGTGAATAGTAGTTGTCACTGCATCGTCAGAGATAGCTGCATTTTTAGTTTCAACGTTGGTAATCAGGTTAGGCGTATCCTCATCGCAAGTTTCAGTAAGATGCACCTTATAGCCTGACCAAGCAGTACTTCGTTTGACCTGATAACGTGCTTCGGTATCGTGAGGCGACCCAATGTAGCGACGAGCTGGAGCTACATCTTCAGGCTTTCGCCAAGCGAGTTGACCATCCTCAAACACGACGTTTTGCACCCATACCTGCCGCAGAGTCTCTAGGGCACTTAAGCTTTGGACGACATCGGGTGCTGAGTAAGCGAGTATAAGTAGTTCAAGACCATCACAACCAACTTGCGTTGCCCAAGCGGTGCGTTTGGTTTGACTTTTAGGTAGTTGAAACTCACCCACTTTAGACCCGTAACGGTCAATCCACTACTCCCCAATTATCAATCTCCGAAATTCAGTTGAAGTCTTATACAAATTATCAAAATCACCTATCGACTCAACTCTTCCATCTTTAAGAACTACAATATGATCAGCCATTTCAAGAACCAAACGCCGATTAGAAACTACTAGATAACTTTTTTGCTTTCGCTTTTTAAGATGAATCCATAAGTCTTGCTCAGTCTCTACATCTAGTGCGCTAGAAAGGTCATCGATGAGATATAAGTCGGCGTCTCTATAAAACATTCGCGCAGTAGCAGCACGCTGCCGCTGCCCTCCAGATAAGCGCATACCTCCAGCACCCAATAAAGTTTGAAGTTGTTCAGGAAAACTACTAACCTCTTGTGAGAATATAGCCTGATTAATGGATTGCTGAAGTCTTTCTTCATCATCTTCAGCTCCCAGAACAATATTTTCTTTGAGAGACAAGCTAAGAAACTGAGGGACTTGAGCAATATAGGATGATCTAGGCGGGGTGAAATGCAAACTCGAATCTTCTATAACTTCACCGTTCCACAGAATGGTTCCCATATCAACAGGTAGTAAGCCCAAAATGCATTTAAGAAGTGTTGTTTTACCCGAACCGTTTCTACCTGTAATAACCGTAAGAGAATTCTGAGGAACAGAGAAGCTTATAGCATCAAGACCGTTAGAAGAATTTGAATACTCATAACTTAGAGACTTAACTTCAAAGGCTTTTAGCTTGACACTCTCCTCATGTTCAGCCCCTCTAATTTTTCGTTGGATTCCGTTTTCAGAATTTACCAGTTCAAGCCCCGTTGTTTTACCACCAAGTAGTTCATTAAGATGCTTAATACTCACTGCAGTTTGTCTAAACCGGGATAAGTAACTACCAAAAAACTCTGTGAAGCCAGAAATGAAGCCCAAATAGTAAACAAACAGCGAAAAGTCACCAACACTGAAAGTACCTTGCCTAATAGGTTCAGCAGCAAGCACTAAAATTAAGCCCGTACCAATAATAACCGTATTCTGAAAAATAGAATCAAGAATCTTGGTTAAAAGCTGATCCCTGACTGCAGCTTTTTTTCGTATCTCACCAAGTTTACTTAAGTGTTGAATGATATTGGATTCTGCCGAGGCTACCTTAATAGCTTGCACTGAACTAAAAACCTCATTCATCAAATTAGCAACACTCTGAGTGCTTGACCGGCTTGCAGCCCGTAGGTTCGTAATTCGGTTCTTAGCAGTGTATGCGATGAACATAACTGCAACCAAAGGTAAAAATGCTGTGAGGGTCAACTGAACATTAATTTTGACCATTGTGACAATAGCAATAACAGCAAAAACTGTTTTTCCTAAAGTATCTAGGAGGAAATCTACTGTTTCTTCGATCTGCTGAATATCATCACGATATCTATTGACAGCTTCACCAGAGGTAGCACTAACATGAGCTGCGTTAGGATGTTCAAAAAGTCCCTTGAGTATATTTCTTCTAATAATGTTTGAGCTCAAATACCTAAAGCGTATATCTGACAATAACCCTAAGACAATGACCATAGAGCGCCCTAAAGCAACAGCTATGGTTAAAAAAACAAGGACATAAAGACCATTAGATTGATCACTTGCTAAAATGTCAAAGAAACGCTTTAAAATTAAGCCCGGAACTATTGGGGAGACTTCAACTAATACCCATAAACAAGCTGTGAGTAAATACAACCAAGGGTTATGTAGTATTAGTTTGGCTAAGAATATAAATGTGGGCGTTTGGCGCTTCACTGTAGATCCTTTAACCCTGTTTTAAGCAGATGATTGAAGCGGGAGTTTTTGTCTGCAAGCAAAGTAAGCCGATCTCCCTGCTCCTGCGCCACACCATCTTCCATAATCAAAATCTGATCAGCCCTCTGAATTGTTGCTAAACGGTGCGTAATAACAATGGTTGTTAAGTCACGCATCAAAACATCTAAAGCATGCTCAAGTAAGACTTCTGTTGCTCGGTCCAGACGGCTTGAAGCTTCATCAAGAATGAGTAGCTTTGGTTTTTGCAAAAACACTCGAGTGATAGCCAGAAGCTGCCCTTCACCCGCTGATAGCTTTGAGCTATCAATGATAGTGTCTAGACCTTTAGGGAATTGTTGAAGCCATTCACCTAAGCCCAAAATATGAAGCGCCTCAAGTATCGCCGAATCAGAGATTAAAGGATTAAACAGGCTTGCGTTATTTCTAATTGTAGTATTCATTAGCTGTACTTCTTGCGTCACCAAACCAATGCTAGAGCGAAGGCCCTTAAGGCTTACTGTGTTAATTGGTATATCACCAAGAGCAATGACACCTGATGCTGGCTGATAAAACCGAAAGATTAATTTTGAGAGGGTTGATTTGCCACTCCCTGTCCGACCTAAAAGGCCTAGTGTTTTACCTTTTTCTAAAGAGAAGCTTAGATGATTAATAATTATTTGATCTGACGCAGGATAGTTAAATTTTACGTCTTTGAAGGTTACAGAAAAAGGTTCCCCTGGCAACTGATTAGTTACAAGAGCCTTGCTTGATTTGGAAGTATCAAGCAGTTCATTAATTCGCTCTATACTGGCATCAGCCCGCTGCAAAGCCTGTATTTGAAAGCGGATTTGTTCAAGTGGTCTAGCAAGAAGGGCAACATAGAAAAAAATAGTGTAGCCTGCGCCCAATGAAATAGCACCTTGCTGGTATTGATTGGCGATCATTAGAAAAGCTAGTGCGTCACCAAATCCAAAAATGAGGATTGGTGATCCCCAGCTTATAGCAAACGCCATTTGTGCATTTCTACTAGGAACCCACAAGTCTTTAATAAGGCAATTAATCTTATAAAAAATATAGGGTTTTGCACCTAGCGGTCTTATATCTCCATTAGCTTTTAGTGCTTCTGTTAGAAACCCTAACAATTTAGTTCTAGCCTCACGAAAAGTTTTCCAAAAGGGCGCACCTATAGAACGAATCTTTAATAACATAGCAAAAGCCACACCCGAAAACAGAGTCACCCAGATACCGATCTGCCAGTTCGTTACTATAAGTATGACGAGTATGCCAATGAGCAAAAAGGAATTTCCAATGAGTTCAACTGCAAAACTAGCAAAAAAGCGCGTTAGAACGCTCGCATCTCCATCAATCTTTTCAACTAATTCACCTGAAGAATGATTTTTGTGAAAGTCTAAACTCAAACTTAAAGAATGCTCGACTAAATCTGAACGCAAGCGATTTGTTGCGATCCAGCCAGCCAGACTACCAATATAAGTTGCAATGACTGTGACCGCTTGGGAGAGAAGCATAACGCCAATAAAATAAAGTCCGAATCTAATTAAAATACTAAGTTCTTCACCTGTCTTAGCGGCATCAATAAACCGACCCAGAAATTGAGGAGCAACAAGCTGAAGAGTAATGCCTAGAATTAGGAGTGTTCCCAGGGTAATTAATTTGCTTTTTTGTTCCCCTAGATATTTCTTCAAGAGAAAAATATGACTGTGTTTTGCAACTCTGACCACGTATCCTCCACCTATTACCAAGATACCATCACTCATAGTATAAGAATTTTTCTTATGTGAACACCGCTAAAAAATTTGTATACTATAATTTTTAAGACTAAGCTAGGGTAGTGGTGATTCCTTGAAATCACGTATGGTTGAGCTTTTTAAAAGAAGTTCATTCATTTGCAAAAGATGTATTCTGGAAACTGACCCCTTCGTACAAACAGCCAATACATAGTCACTGATGTCATCTATCAACTTGGTTCTAAATGAATATTCAAAACTTGACCTTATCTGGGTTTTTTCTCGAAAACCAGAGTCTAATGGGGAATAAATTTTATCTTCAATCTGGCTCAGCCCCGTCCCAATAGCTTTGAAGTATGCCTCTTTTTGCACCCATAAGCTTAAGAAGTTTTCTTCTTGATTCAATGGATCAGTGTTTTCCAGCCATACTTGCTCAGAAGAAGTAAAGACTTTTGCTAGTTCTAATACATCATCCAATCTGGTTCCTAACCACTCAATATCCACCCCAATTTCATCATTTGAAAAAGCATACACTGCCTTATTGTGTGAGTGAGACAGATTGAACTTAGGTTGCATGGCATCAAGATGTGGTTTGCCAAACTCACTCTGCTTGATCAAAAACTCAGACGGAACAACATCTAGATAAAGTGATAAAAGTATTCTCAAAGCATACCGACGATATGTAAATTTATGCCGATCCCAATCAAACTGGAATTTCTCAGCTCGAGCCTTTTCGCAATCGCTTATTAAATCCCAAGCAAATTTACAAAAAATGTCGGATATGTCTAGAATCCAAATATGAACATCACCAGGATTAAGTTCAGACCAGTCTGAGATTGACACCTTCTTTAATTTAATCATACAATTAACTCACAATACCAAACTTACTTCAACTAAGTTGTAAGTTGATATCTAAGCTATATTGTTGCAGTCATCAAAAATCGCTTTTGTTATCGCAAACATATTTGTAATTCCATTCGGAGACAAGATGCCTACTTCTAATCAGACGTTTCATAACACGAGTAAAGAAGTACCTACCCTCGTTCACTATCTTGAGGAAAATTGCTTCCAATATAGAGACCTCATTGCAGTAAAATTTCAGGAGAAGAAGATTACGTATGCTGATTTAGACACAAAGGCAAATCAACTGGCCCAAAATATCATCCAAAAACAAGGGAAAGATAAAAAACCTATTGCAATTTATTTAGACCGTTCTATTGAATTGATAATATCCATCGTAGCAGTATTAAAGACTGGGTCTCCTTATATACCGATCGATCCCAATTATCCTTTAGAGCGTATTAAGTATATCTTAGCTGACTCTGGAGTTAATATCATTATATCTTCTACCGATATTAGTAAATTTAACTCACCTAACCTAGATCAAATTGACGCCCAATTAATTCTTGATAACGAGATCACCTTAGAAAATAAAACTCCTGTATCTGAGGACAACGCATATATCATCTACACCTCAGGTTCTACAGGGAAACCTAAAGGTGTTTTGATGGGGCATTCCCCACTTAAGAACTTAATCCTTTGGCAGTTAAAAAACTTTACTTTGAACAAACCAATTGGTGCTGCTGTTTTACAATACACATCAACGAGTTTTGATGTCTCATTTCAGGAAATCATGTCAACCCTACTATGTGCCGGCACATTAGTTTTAGTTGATAATGAAACAAGGAAAGATTCATCAAAGCTCCTTAAGCTTCTTGTCGATGAGGAGATTGAACGCCTCTTTCTACCCTATGTAGCGCTTCAAGCTCTGACCGAGGAGGCTGTAAGAACAAACTTATTTCCTTTTAGATTGAGAGAAGTAATTACAGCGGGAGAACAATTAAAGATAACGCCTGAAACTCGCAACTTTTTTCAGAAATGCAAATCGTGCACCTTAACAAATCAATATGGCCCAACGGAAACGCATGTTGTAACTAGTTACACACTTCCACCTAATCCGACCGAGTGGTTATCTCTCCCCCCCATTGGAAATGCAATAGATGGTGTAGAGTGTCACATATTAGACAGCGAACTTAGATTAGTAGAAAATGGCGTTGAAGGGGAGCTTTACATAAGTGGAGAGGCATTAGCTGAAGGCTATATTAATAATCCCAGCCTAACTAATGAGCGTTTTATAATCGGAAAGCGCCAGGAAACTAAACTGAAACGAATGTATAAAACTGGTGATCTTGTACGAAAAAATAATAGTGGAGAAATAGAGTACCTAGGTAGGACTGATAATCAGATAAAAATTAATGGCTTTAGAGTTGAGGTAGGTGAAATCGAATCTGTCTTATTAAAAGATGAGTCCGTTAGAGAAGCAGTGGTTCTAATGAGAGAAACTGAGACCACCAGACAACTCACTGCATATCTCGTAACTAATGAACCCTTCGAACTAAACGCTCTCAAGCAGGCTTTGAGTGATCAACTACCCAATTATATGCTTCCTTCAAACTTTGTTGAGGTTGATGCAATCCCTCTAACCCCTAGCGGAAAAATCGACAAGAAAACCCTATCTAAAGCCAATCTAGACCAAGCAGGTAGAGTAAAATCAAGGAATCAATATGAGACTTCTATTTTTGAAGTATGGACCAGCGTATTACACCTAAACAGCATAGGGATTACGGAAAACTTCTTCCAGGTTGGTGGGAACTCATTACAAGCTGCACAAATAGCCTCTAGACTGCGAACTAAACACGAAGCCCCTTTTAGCCTAGCTGATATAATGCAGCATCCTACAGTATTACTACAAAGTGAACTATTAAAAACCCGAATTCAAATAATTAGCAATGCGAATAGTAATTCAACACAATTTAAAACTCCACACGAGGTAAAATCCCGAGGCTCGTTTCAGCAAAGAAGACTTTGGTTATATCAACAACAACATCCTGAATCTACCGCTTATAACATTCCTATTCAACTTACCTTCGAAGGGAACATCAATGAGCAAAAGATTCAATATGCGTTAAATAATATTATTGAAAAAAATGAAATTTTAAGAACCAAATATCAGGAGGATGATGGGGAGATGTTGCAACAGGTATTTCCTCATGCCAGACACCAGATTCTAATCAAAGATCTTAGACAACTGAGAAAGTCTGATCAAGAAAACACCGTAAAGATTATTGTGAGTGAGTTTAAAGAAGAAGCATTTGACTTAAGCGTGGATATATCCTTAAAAAGCTTATTAATCCATCTCTGCAATAACAAGGCAATTCTAGTCATCAATATTCACCATATTGCTTTTGATGGACAATCAATCGAGATATTCCTAAGGGAGCTCAAAGATTTCTACCTTGGTAAGGAATCAAACTCAAGTAATCATTTACAATATTCGGACTACATTTCATGGCAAGACAATTTCATTAATACCCCAATCTTTAGTCAACAAAAGCAATATTGGATTAACCAATTGAATAGTTTTAACAGTATTCTAGAACTACCCGCAGACAAACCCAGACTCAAAGAATTGAACCCTAAAGGTAGTAGAGTTTTCTTCAATATTCCTAAATACTTAATAAATATGCTCAAGGCTTTTACAAAAAATTATGAGCTAACTCCTTTTATGGTCTTGTTTTCAACATATCAAATCCTTTTGCATAAGTACAGTAGGAATACCGATTTCTTAGTTAACGTTTCAACTGCAGGTAGACAAAGTCAGAAATTCGATGAAGCTATTGGATTCTTTGTTAATGGCCTATTATTTCGTAGTTCTACAACCCCGCACAAAACAATATTAACTCTCATAAATAATGTAAAGCAGTTAAGCATTGACGCTTATCAGAATCAGGAAGTTCCTTTCGAAACATTTCTCGACAATATCGAATTCGAGAGGCTACCTGGCTTCCATCCTCTGTTCCAAACAATGTTTGTACTTGAAAATCCAATACCTAAAGAAACAAATCTTAACGATTGTAACGTCACGGTTAAAGAGCTTTATACAAAATCATCTAAAGCCGATCTCAACCTTACAATTGCAGATTTAAATGCTACATCGAAAAGTTTCCTAGAGTATTCGACGGACTTATTTAATGAGACCACAATCGAGCGCATGGTTAAGCATT
>CAYGTA010000149.1:0-8789 GCA_964352605.1 uncultured bacterium
TTCCGATATCATCTGATTCAAGGGTCACACGATTCACTGCTTCGCAGATAAATCGTAGAAATGCTATTTGATGCAAGATTTTTTAGACTTTCCCCAAATCCTAGTTAACCGAAACTTACAGTGCAAGAATTTAAAGTTCATCACTTGCCTTGATAAGCGAAGTTGTTAGACTCTTCTAGAGATGCCACAACTTCGCAAAGACCCTTTTGGCCCTGGTTGGGTAATTATTTCACCTGAACGAGGTATCGCCCCTTCAGATTTTGGTACAGCAAAACGCTTTGCAAGCAAGTCACCTTTATCGCCCGGAAATGAACCTCTCTTAGGAAATGAACACCAAGCCCTAAGACCTTTAGGTTCACCTGCAAATACCCCTGATTGGCAAATTCGAGTTATAAATTCACCCTCAGCAGTTTTAGAACCTAAAGCATTTAACTTAAGCAGCTCTGGCTCTGGTTTATTTATACAAGCTGCAAGTAGTGGCTTTCAAGAACTTGTCATTGAACATCCTGATGCACGTATGACACTAGAGAAAATGCCGACGGAGCATCTGGTTAATGTTCTTAAAATGTACCGTGAGCGCTTGAGTTTTTTAGCGCAACGACCGGGTATTAAACATATACAAATGACCCGAAATGCAGGTGAAATTGCTGGAGATCAGTATCATCACCCGCACGCTCATTTGCTTGCTTTACCTGTCAATAATCGCTGGGTTGAAGAGGAACTTGCAGTTGCTTCTGAGCATTTTGAGAAAACAAGTCATTGTCTTTTTTGTGACGCACTTCAAGAAGAGTTAAATGCTAAAGAGCGTGTCTTGACCTCAAATAGGCATTTTATAGCCATTGCGCCTTATGCCTCAAAAACACCTTTTGAAATATGGATTTTCCCTCGTAAGCACAACAGTAGTTTTTGTTCTTTAGCAGCCAATATTATGCCTGATTTGGCTGATATTCTTAAGCTTGTTCTGCACTCTATGAATTCTTTGCTTGACCACCCACCTTATAATATGGTACTACATACCTTGCCTAATGAGACTAATGATAGGTATCATTGGCACTTAGAGCTTTTGCCTCGATTAACAAGACAAGCAGGCTTTGACTGGAGTACCGGGTTTTATGTAAATCCTACCCCCCCAGAAGATGCTGCTAGATTTCTAAAAGAGGCACTAATGATGCAAGGGGTTGGGTTTTAAATGCTTAAGGCTGGTCTAAAAAGTCAAGAGAAGACGGTTCGTTCAGAAACAAAGCCCTTTTTTAAGGCAACTAACCTCTTATTTTTGGTACTAGCTATTGTGGGCTGTTTACATGCGCTTGGCATGATTGGCCTTGAAACCTACCGGGTTCTTAATAACAATTATGGTATTGAGCGCTTAAACAGTGAACTTACTCTTATGGAACAAGATATTAGTGAACTAGATGCTCTGATTACTAATATAGATGATGTTTTTATGGAGCAGCTTGCACGCTGTCAAGGTTACGTCTACCCGAACGAAACCAGATACATTAGCAATATTCCAGAAGAAACCATTGCAAGTCTCAACTGCTCTTGGTCAAACTAAACCTTAACTAAAAACTGAAAAAATGAACTTCACCCCCCTTTTAATTTTGACGTACAGGCACACCCGGCTTGGTATAAAAGCAGGCTCAGAAATAACATTTCTGAGCCTGCAGCAGTAAAGCTTAAGTTCTTTGTTTAATTAGTTGAGAGAACAACGTCATCAAAGAGACAAGTGCCTCCTGCTGATTGAAAGTACACTGCACCCCAGTTTGCGCCAGAGGGCAGTACTTGAGTTAGTGTTTTTTCAGTGTAACTGTTAGCACTAAAGTTTAAGCTCGTTGAGAAGCCCCCACCAGCAAAGCCTACCGTACAGGTTTGACCTGCTAGCGATCTCGCACTAACGCTTAACGTGTAAGTTTTACCTGCCGTTAAGTCAGCGGTTGCTAAATCTTGCTGAATCCAACCCCAAGCTGTCATTTGCAAAGCTTTAGAGCCTGACTTGGCATCTGAAGAAGTACTGCTGTTTGAACCAACCCAGCTTGCTAAATCTGACTCAAAACCACCATTGTTCAAAATATTTTGAACAGGTTCAGGTGTTGGTTCAGGTGTAGGTTCAGGTGTTGGTTCAGGTTCAGGCGTTGGTGATGGTGCAGGACTCGAGTTAATTTCAAAATTTGTATTTTCTAAGTCAGGGCCCCCATTGTTGAGTGTCCAGACAAAATCTCTAAGTAGCGCTAAACCTTCAGCACTACGACCATTTTTACCTACAGCAGGAAGCTCGAGCCATTGGGTTTTAGCTCTGTTTTTAGCGTCTGTAGATACACTATTTTCATTACCTGCATGACCGTTTGGTATGAACAATTGCGGGTGATCAAAAGGACCAGATGAATTTTTAACTCTAGGGTCAGTGAGGCTTTTCATGAAAGCAACCAAATCTGCTTTTTCACTTGCTGTAAGACCTAGGGGTTTAATGTCTGGTGCTAGTTCAGGGTTGTTTCTAAAGTTACCACCACGGTTATAGAATTCAACAACTTGCTCTAGGCTTGCTTCGCTACCGTTATGGAAGTAGGGACCAGTTAGCTCAACATTACGTAAGCCTGGTGTTTTAAAAGCACCATCTACAGCTGTTCTTTGAGAGCTTATATTCCAAGGCGTATAAGAACACCACAAGCTACTAAAAGGAATTTCAAAGGTACAGGGATTTACTTTTATGGGGTCTACAAATCTACCAGCTGTGTACTGTCTGGTAAATGATAAGGGGTTACCAAAGGGGTCTTTGGCACCGACACCCAAATCATCTTTGGTTGGCGTAACACCAATATTGTAAAAAGCACGATCATAAATTGCTATACCGTTATCAGCCATTCTCATGCGCTCAACCAGACCATCTTCTTCATTTTCTTTTTGTTGCGTGGTTGAAGCGCTGGTAAATTCAGAACCTACATGACAAGACATGCACTGACCTTTACCCATAAAGACCTCTAAGCCATTTTTTTCTGACTCACTCAGGGCAGATTTGTTACCTTCAGCAAACTCATCATAAGGCGTTTCGGTTGAAATGAGCATAGCTTGATACTCTTGTAACGCTAAACCCCAGAAAATACTGAAGTTATTTTCCATTTGACTAAAGCCGTTTTGCTGCCCAGGTGCCTCCCAATACTTTTTATTAAAGGCTTTTTGAATAAGGGCACGATAAGTTGTATTTAAACCTTTACCGCTATTACTTGCGTAACTACCAAGGCTACTATCTTGACTATGAACCGTCTGAAATGCCAAAGGCTGCCGCTCAATAAGTTTTCTACCAAGTTCAGCAAACTTACGGTCCCTACAAATCATTTCTAAACTATTAACCGCAGGTCCAACAGCTTGCGATGCTAAAGCTGCATTACGCAAGTCAAGCGTTTCATTAACAACACTCGAGCCGTTGTAAGCCAGAATTTTGGCGTTTGTGTTGCGCTTACCAAAGGGGTCTAGGCCGTTAAAGACATTGTTAGCGCGGCCGTCCCAGAAGGTTCTGAAGTTTAGGGCTGCATCAATCATGGTGGGGGTGTTGCGTGGTTCTACTTGGCGTGTGTTGCTAGGTCCTACATGAAAGATGGGGTCAGCTACGTTGTCGCAGTTGTCTTCAAGTGCAGCTATGTCTGCTAGTGACGTGAAGTCAGCTAGGTAAGAACCTTGTGATGCTACTACGTCATTGGTTGTAAAGATAACACTTGAGAAGGGGTTATTTGGGTCTGATAGTTTGTGTAAAGGAAAGTCGGCGAGCTTGAGGGTGTAGTTGGGTCCACCTTTACCGCCTGAGGCAGTAGTTTGGAAGCTATTGTCACCCGCATTAAGGCCTGGGCTTAGCTGGTTTTTTAGGCGGTTATCTGTACCTGCATGAAAGTGGCAACTTGCGCAAGCTTGACCGTCGCTACCGGCGGCCATATCCCAGAAGAAGGCTTTACCTAAGGCTTGGGCGGCTGATTTATCAACAATATAATTAGATATATTAGGAATGCTAGGAACGCTAACTGTTTTTAGTGATGGTGGTGCGCTTAGCAATTCACCAGCTATTCTTATAGCATCAAGACTAATATGATTGCCTCTAGACCAAGGGTGCTGAGTACCTGAATGCTCAATTCTTACGGTGTGGGTAGCGTCGCTTAAGCTTGTGTAATAAACAAGTTGCTTATGAACTGGCCTATACCAAGTCGTGTAAAGATCTATTTCTCTCTTTAAAACACCATCTATATAGACCTTCATTTTGCCAGCCCCATTTGATTTGGTGGCATAAAGTTTTAGACTTGTACCTGCCATAATAAAAGATAGACTGGCTGAATTATCACCACTCCAGTGGATAGAACCATCTTGGTATAGGCGGTTTACATCAACAACCCAGTCTCCGTTGTAAGTGATACCTGGATGGTCATCTGCAAACCAGTTTTCTACAGCAAGATTATCTATTTCTATATTTTCGGGTATAGCTTCTGCATCTGGGCTAGGACTTGTAGAACTACAAGCACTGAGTATCAGAATAAGAAGTATGAGAACCCAAGAATAATAATAGGGGCGTTTAGCCTCCATGTGAACTCCCTTCAAAGTGCAAAACAAAGTAATGCGGTGAGCAAGAAAACGTTTTGAGTGCAAGACAAATAAAAAAATAACCTCCTAAAGACGCAAGACCCTTTACTTCTAAGTAAAATAACGATGTTTTCTAGCTATACCGCTTTTTCGCTTATAGCCTCCCGCTGCCCAATCGCAAAACTAGAAAACAGTCGTTCTTACCACCCTAAAAGAAAAGCCAGTCGAATTAAACAGCCATTTTCGACTGGCTACCTTTTTGTCTGTAAACTTTCTTACAAATAGAAGAACTACTTTTAAGGCGGCCAGTTAAGCAGTAAAAACTAGCTAAGCGCCTTAAATACCAAAAAAGACAGATTCAAACGTTAAGTTCTTCAGCGCAATGAAAACCATCAGTAACCTATAGTGAATGTATGCCTGAACTGCTAGAAAGAGATGTGTTACACATAAATCGCTTAGAACAAGCCGATTTCTTAACAAAACTAAAACACCTTACTTTCTTGCACCCCTACCTAGATAAAGCACGCTCAGTCAGTGAAGCAGCAGAACTTGCAGAAGTCAAACTCAACCAAATGCACTACTTCACCAAAAAAATGCTCGAGCTTGGTCTTATTGAAATTAAAGAAACCCAAAAACAAAAAGGACGAACCATCCACTTTTACCAAACAGTAGCAACTGAGTTATTTGTGCCACTCATCAATACGCCTTTTATGAATATTGAAGATTATTTTAAAGAAGTCGCCACATCTTTACTTGATGAACAAGTCAAACACCAACTTCATTCTTTAAACCGCATGAAAAACATTCAGATGGGCTTCTGGATATTTTTTGATAGCACCATTCAATCTGTCATGTTTCGCTTAACCAGTGAAGATATTGTGCATAAAACAGCAAAAAAAGAACTCGAGCTTCCTTTTGTTATGGCTTCTGGACGCATTCGTTTGAGTAAAGAAAAGGCAGATCAGGCGCGTTATCACTTAAAGCAAATTCAGCAGCTAAGTGAAGATAATGATGGTGATTATTATCTTTATCGTTTTGTCTTAACCCCTGAAGTCACTTAAAAAATAACTTTATATAGCCGTTTTTAAGTTAAATACCACATCGACTTAGCAGATCTGCTTTTACTCACCTAGTTCGGCATTTAAAATGCTGTAGCATTTTAAATGCCAAAGGCTACAGCTTCTTGACTGTAAGACTTCTGTCATAAGTCTTTTGCTACTCTCACTATCAATATCGAGGGAATCCATGAAAAAAAATAAGCTACTTTCAATTCTTATAATCATCTTTTTAATGGCTTGTTCAGGCGAGCTTGAAAAACCCAAACCCATTTTTAACCCTAACCCGCAAGAAGACCCTAGTCACTTTGAAGACTTTAGTCACTTAGCAGTTATTGACATAAACGCAAGCCAAAGTCGTGAGCAAATTGCTAAGGACTACGACGGAACCGTCATTGTTTATCACCCTGATGATGGCTTTGCGATTATTGGCCTAGCCACAAAACCAGAAGATGGGGTATTTGAAAGCCTTAAAGAAAACGGGCTTTACAGCACCGTTTACGGCAGTGGCTTTAATGCATGGGCTGGCGGCTGGCGCACATGGGCAGGCGGCTTTAACGCTTGGGCTGGCGGCACTAATCAAGATGCCACATTCACTGAAAACGAAGCCTTCTGGTCTCAAATTAAACTCACAGAAGGCCAAGCCTTAGCACCTAAACTCGGTAGAGATGTCATCGTAGCCGTGATTGACACAGGCATTGACTATAATCATCCTGGCTTTGAAAACCGTTTAGCCCCAACGCACATGTGGCAAGATTTTATAGACAATGATAATCTGCCAGAAGAAGCAGAAGGCGACTTTAAAGGTCACGGAACTGCCGTTGCAGGCCTTGTTATACAAGCAGCCCCCAACGCAAAAATCTTACCCATTCGTGTTTTAAAAGGTAATGGTCAAGGCAACTTAGTCAGCGTTATTAAAGGCATAGATCACGCCATTATGATGGGCGCAGATATTATCAACTTATCACTAGGTGCAGATGACACCACAGACGCACTCGAGCGTATGCTTCAGTATGCGCAAGAAAAAAACATTCCGGTAGTGTCTAGTGTGGGTAATCAAGCTATACAAGCCATTACGCATCCTGCTAATTGGGATAGTTTTTTAAACTATATTGATGATAAGGGTCTTATTAAAGCAGAGCTACTCACCAAAAGAGATAAGGCTAGCATTGTTACTGCAGTAACGAGTGTGAATGCTGAAGGGAAGAAATCTAGTTTTGCTAATTATGGACCTGTTCATATTGCAGCACCAGGTGAAGGTATACTCACGCTTTACCCTGATAATCAGGTGGTTTCGGTTAGTGGTACATCATTTGCCGCTGGCATTATTTCGGGTATTTACGCGCTAGCTAAAGCAGAAAATAAAAACCTCTCCTCTTCTGCTTATACGTTTAGCTTGATTGTTAACTCGCAGGCAAGCTGGACAGCTGAGGATGAAGATTTTGAAAAATACTACGAGTTGATGGGTGGCCTAGTAGATGTTCAGAGATTCGTAGCAAATGTACCTATTGTTCATTTTGTACTTGGTTATCTTGATACTTTTTCTAGCATACCTACCATGGGTCTTGACCCGTCAAGTTGCGTTTTAGAAGGAAGCATAAGCTCTAAACCAACAGGCAGCCAAAACATACAATTCTTAGTTAATAATCTTTCAGATAAGAACTATGTTTTGTATAAACTCAATGAACAAGGTGAACGTGAACTGCATGCTGAAATTGACGCTCAAAGAATTTGGCGTTCTGTTGGACATGAAAACGAAATGTGGCTAATTGCTGACGAAGCAGGAGAATGCAAAGGCCTAACGGTTAACCCCCTCTTACTATCCTTTATGGTGATAGGGGACTTCTAAACTAAAGCAGCAATCTTAAACAAACCCCAAATCAGGCAAGCGTTAAAGCTTGCCTGATTTTTTTAATACTCTCATTAACCCCAGTAATATCAAAATGAACAGCTAACATACCCACTGCCTCAGCCCCCAAGACATTACGCTGCTGATCATCAACAAACACAACTTCTTTAGCATCACAAGCCAACTCACGCAAAGCAAACGCATAAGCTCGAGCGTCAGGCTTAAGAATTTTAGTATGCGTAGCATCAATAATAAAATCCATCTGCTCAAGAATCTTTATTTGCCCAAGTACTTCAGCACCATAAAAAAGCTCGAGTTCATTACTTAAAATACCGACCGCTAAGCCAGCATCCTTTGCATCTTTCACTAAAAGCTCAATTTCAGGACGAATTAATTGCAGTGGGTCACGTACTGCCCGAAGAAACTCGAGCATGCCCCAGTTTTGACCTATTAGTGCACCTGTTTCTTTGGCTCTGGTTTGCCAGTAGTCTCGCTCAGTAATTTTGTCTTGCTGCATTTCTTGCCATAATTCATCTGCTTCTGGCTTAAAGGGTCCTAGCCAGCTAAGGCTTCCTTTTTTTAAGCCTAGCCGCGCTTCACTTAGGGCGTGTTGTTCAAACACGCTGTAACTCATTACGCTACCAAAGTCGAGTAGTAGGGCTTTAGGCATAAGCATGGCTTTCTTTTTTAAGAATAACTTCTTGCAGCATACAGAACTCCCGTTTAAATATTGAAGTGAGCTTAACAGGAGTTTGTTTCGTTTGCAACAAAATAAATAAGCGTGAATGAGCCTAATAGCTAGTAAGAAACCTCAAGCAAGATTGTTTATAGCAACTGCTTACTCAAACAGCAAATTGCGTAAGGTGATGATCAAGATGTTTAGAAAATAAAGTGTTCCACTGTTTAGCAGAAAGCTTACCAAAGGTCATGTTTTCTAAACCTTCATAGTGACTTGAACCCTGCTCGAAAGTCATAGTTATGTAACGAATAAGCCTTGCCTTCTCTGCCTCAAAATCTCTACTGTCAGTAACAACAAACATGGGCGCTGTAGGGCCACTTTTTGGGTAAGGCTTATCGCCAACAACAACCGCTTTAGCAAACAATTTCGCCAAAAATTTACCCACAAACCCAGGCGCCGAGTGCTTACCCGGTTCATGCACTATTTCATAAGCAACATTGCAATGCGCAAGCATTTGCCCAACCATCATTTTACCCCAATCGGCTTTACTGCTTGGGCTCAGGGCATTTATGCGCGCAATCATGTTTTCTTTACCTTGCGGGTCAAACATATCTTCAATTTTTAGACTCATTGCCCTTGACTCCTCATC
>CAYGTA010000149.1:8889-10191 GCA_964352605.1 uncultured bacterium
ACTTAAATAATAAGGTATTAAGGAAGCGTTTGTCAACAATTACAAAAACGCAAAAAGCTAAACTAATCAGCCACTGACTACTAACACCCACCCCACTAACAGCTTAAACTATAACCATGTCTTTTCTTGATAATGTCTACAAAGAACTCATACTCGAGCACTCCAAACGCCCCCGCAACAAAGGCGAACTCCCGCCACCAGCCCTAAAAGCCGAAGGACTAAACCCCAGCTGCGGAGACGAACTAGAACTCTACTTAGATGTACAAAACAACACCATAACAGACGTAAAATTCACAGGTGAAGGCTGCGCCATATCACAATCAAGCGCCAGCATGATGACCCAAGCCATCAAAAGCAAAAGCACAAGCGAAGCACTCGAGCTTAGCAAACAATTCAAAGCCATGATTCAAGGTGAAACCCCTTCCGATGCACTCGGGGACCTAAAAATGCTACAAGGCGTCTCAAAATTACACGCAAGAGTTAAATGCGCAACCCTAGCATGGGTCACACTCGAACAAGCCTTAGCCGAAGCTGAAGCAAACACCTAATGCTCAACTAACTCAACCAAAACGCCATTCATAGCTTTCGGATGCAAAAACACCACCCTCGTACCAGCACGACCCGCGCGAACATCCGTACTAATAAAACGAACACCCTCAGAAAGCAAACGCTCAATCTCAACTTCAAGATTAACCACACGAAATGCCACATGATGCAAACCCTCACCACGTTTTTCTAAAAACTTAGCAATAGGACTCTCAAGACTTGTCGGCTCGAGTAACTCAATTAAACTATCTTTTGCTTGTAACGCACGAACCTTTACATGTTGAGAAGCAATAAATTCATCTTCACCAAGTTGCGGCAAACCAAGCAAAGCATAAGCTGCAAAGGCAGCCTCTAAACTCTTTACCGCAATACCCAAATGATCAATCGCTAAACCCTCAAAAGGCTTCATTAAGGCATCTTTGCTTGCCTAGCTTGAATCTTAGAAGCCTTCTCGGCAAACTCACGTGCAAAAATCTTGATATCCGCCATTAAGCCTTTATTATTCGTAGCATTCTGATAAGTATCTGCCATAGTCATTAAAGTCTGATAAAAAAAATCATTCATATCATCAACCGTCATATCTTTCGTCCACAAATCAATACGCAAACTCTGCCGAGCATCCGCATCCCAAAGCGCAAGAATCATCGCTTTACTTGTCTGCAACTCAGCCTCAGGCGCATCATCCGCCCGCCACTCAATCCTATCAACAGCATTATCATCACGAAAAACAGACAACTTAATATCACTCTTAGTCAT
>CAYGTA010000150.1:0-10163 GCA_964352605.1 uncultured bacterium
AAACAAAAAAAGGATTGACGTTTCCATCAATCCTTTTTTTGTTTATTACTTAAATTAAGCTTGTTCTGCGTCTACATTACGCTTTACTTCTGAAAAAACATGTGTGATTAACTCACGAGCTTTACGGTCAAGAACCCTTGCACCAACAGTCGCAGCAGGGCCACGCACAATAGCTTCACCTTTCCAGTCAAGGCTGGTGTGTCCATCTTGCTCAGCAATATCAGCACCCGCTTCTAAGTCAATAGCTGTTCCTAAACCGCCACCACGCAACTTCACCATCATTTTATTATTCTCAGGTTGAGGCTCGAGTTCTACATCAAATTTGAATCTGCCGCGTACAGGCCCAACGCCTACACGTACAAAGGCGATAAAGCTTTTGTCGCTGGTTATTTCGAGATCTTGCACGTCGGGTAGGCATTTGGCGACTTTTTCTGGGTCATTTATAAATGTCCATACTGCATCGTAGTTAGCGTTTATTTGCTCTTGTCCATCATAATCAAGTTTCATTAGTTTAACTTCCTTAATTGAGATTTAAATAATCTTTGTCAAAATATATAACACAAGCTTAAAAATAGAGTGTGAGGAATTTAGTACTTCAGGCTCATCTGAGCCTGAAGTACTAATAGAGTATTTAGTAAGCGTCTACGCCTGCTGCGCGTAATTTACTGAACACTTTTTCTCGCGTTATTGGCATATCTATTTCTTTTACACCGTAGGGTGAAAGCGCATCAATAACCGCATTTACATAAGCGGCAGGTGAACCCACAGTTGGTGATTCGCCTACACCTTTTGCTCCGATAGGATGATGCGGGGACGGCGTTACCGTGCTACCTGTTTCAAAATGCGGTGTTTCTAGTGAGGTGGGTAGTAAATAATCGGTGTAGTTGGTATTTAGGTGATTACCATCATCATCATAGACAATTTCTTGCATGAATGCCATGGCAAAGCCTTCAGCTAAACCACCGTGTATTTGGCCTTCTACAATCATTGGGTTAATGATGGTTCCGCAATCATCTATAGCAACAAAGCGTCTTACTTTTACTTCGCCTGTGCCTTTGTCTAAGTCAACCACGCAGATGTAAGCACCATGCGGGAAGGTTAGGTTAGGTGGGTCGTAGTAGTAAGTGGTTTCTAGACCTGGTTCTTCACCGGGTGCTGGGTTTGTGTAGGCGGCAAAAGCACAATCTTGCATGGTGACAGATTTGCTTGGCACACCTTTGACTTGGAATTTGTAGTCTTCCCATTCAATATCATCAGCTGAGACTTCAAGTAAGTGTGCTGCAATCTTTTTGGCTTTTTCACGAATGCGTCTTGCACCTAAGGCAAGCGCACCACCAGCGACGGGTGTTGAGCGGCTGGCGTACGTACCTAAACCATAAGGCGCAGTGTCGGTATCGCCCTCTTCAACCAAAATGTTTTCAACTTCAAGGCCGAGTTCTTCGGCAATAATTTGTGCCCATGTAGTTTCGTGGCCTTGGCCTTGTGATTTTGTGCCTGCACGAACAATCGCGCTACCTGTTGGGTGAAGACGAATTTCGGCACCATCAAACATCTTAATGCCCAAAATATCAAAATCTTTACTGGGTCCTGCACCTACAATTTCAGTAAAGGTTGATATGCCTATGCCCATTATTTCGCCTTTGGCACGTTTTTCGGCTTGTTCTTTACGAAGTTCATCGTAGCCAATTTTCTCGAGGGCTACTTTGAAGGTGTGGTCATAATCACCACTATCATAAGTCCAGCCTAAAGGTGAGTCATAGGGGAATTGATCTTTCTGAATAAAATTCTTAAATCTAAATTCAGCAGGATCCATCTCTAACTCTCGAGCAGCCGCGTCCATGGCACGCTCAATCATGTAAGAGGCTTCAGTTACCCTAAAAGAACAACGGTACGCCACGCCACCTGGCGTTTTGTTTGTGTAGTAAGCATCTACTTCTGTAAAAGCATTGGGGAAGTCATAAGAACCTGTGCAAATACTAAACAAACCTGCAGGGTATTTGGTTGGGTCAGCAGCTGCGTCAAACGCACCATGGTCTGCTACGGTAGTTACTTTTAAGGCAGTAACTTTACCTTCTTTAGTGGTGCCAATCTCAGCTTCCATATGGTAATCACGAGCGAAAGAATCTGTGGTCATGCTTTCTGTTCGTGTGGCAACCCACTTAACTGGCACACCTAACACAATGGTGCCTGCTGCAGCGCATACATAACCCGGATAAATAGGTACTTTGTTACCAAAGCCCCCACCAATATCTGGTGAAATAATACGAATATTACTCTCAGGAATACCTGTCACCAAAGACACAACTGTGCGATGAGCATGAGGTGCTTGAGAGGTTAAATGCATAGTCAAACGACCTGTACCAGGGTTCATGTCAGCAACAACAGCACAAGGCTCTAAGGGTGAAGCGTGAACACGAGGATAGTAGGCTTTTTGTTTTACACGTACTTCTGAAGCTTCAAGTGCTTTTTCAGTGCCGTCACGGTCACCGACATTCCAATTAAAAATATGATTGGTTTGTTTTTCACGATCTGGTCTTAAAATGACATCATCATTACGTGATTTAAAAGGGTCAACCACAACTTCTAAGGGTTCATAATCAACTTCGACAAGTTGAGCACCATCTACAGCTTGCTCTCTGGTTTCAGCAAACACTGCTGCCACTTCTTGATACTGGTACATAACCCTATCGGTCGCCAGCACCATTTGTTTGTCACCAGCAAGCGTAGGAATCCAGTCAAGTTTAAAACCCGCAAGGTCTTTAGCGGTAATGACCGCTTTTACACCCGGTACTTTTAATGCTTCTGTAGCATCTATGCCTTTAATCATGGCATGTGCATAAGTGCTATGCACAATTGCCATGTGTAACATGTTTGGCAATTCAACATCATCTACATAACTACCGCGACCCTGAACAAAACGAGAATCTTCACGACGTTTAACACTTTTACCCATTGCCCTGCACTCTTTAACAGGACTTAAGTCTTTAATTTCATCACTCATGTTTGCTCCTTAGTCTGCAGCCTCAGCAGTTTGTTGCATTTCAGTAGCAGCCTGCTGAACCGCTTTAACAATGTTCATATAGCCCGTACAACGACACAAATTACCCGCCAAGCCATGACGAATCTCATCTTCTGTCGGGTCAGGATTATGCTGCAATAAAGCGTAAGAACTCATAATCATGGCAGGTGTACAATAACCACACTGCAACCCATGCTGCTCATGAAACGCTTTTTGTAGCGGGTGCAAATTAGCACCCCCACCAATACCCTCAACCGTCGTAACTTCATGGCCTTCAGCCTGAAATGCAAACATGGTACAAGACTTAACAGGAACCTTACCGTCAAGCACCACCGTACAAACCCCACAACTCGAGCTGTCACAACCTACATGCGCACCTTTTAACCCACAGTGCTCACGAAGTGCGTAAACAAGCAGGGTACGCGGTTCAGCATTTATCTTTTTCTCTTGACCGTTTACTTTTAGAGTTAATTCCACGCTTTTAAGCCTCTACTTTCATGCCAAGTCGCTCCATGGCTTGCAAAATGCCTTTGGCAACCAAAACACCAACAACATCTTTTTTGTATTCTGCTGTACCACGACCATCACTAATAGGGTCAGCAATTTTGCTTGCTTCTGCCGCAACCGCCCTAATAAGTTCACGGTTTACTTTTTGACCCCTTAAAAGCGCTTCGCCTTCAGCAACACGAAGAGACATATAAGATATCGCTGTAATGCCGATACCCGCTTCTTTCACCGTGCCATCCTCATTAAGCTCGAGTTGTACTGCAGCTGCAGCGGTAGCGTAGTCACCAACTTTACGTTCTATCTTTTGGTAAGACGCTCCGGTGCGGGCGTTTGGGGTTGGCCATAGGGTTTCAACTGCCATTTCGCCTTCTTCAACTGCAGTGGTGAAGCTATCTACTATAAAGTCATCTGCGCCAACAGTTCGCCTGCCATCTTTATTTTGAATAACCATGCTGGCTCTGGCGGCTAACATAGCTGCTGTCCAGTCACCTGAAGGGTCGTTATGGCAAAGGCTGCCTACCAAGGTACCTCGAAAACGCACGATAGGGTCAGCAACAACATCACTAACATCACTCATAAGTTGATACTTAGAGCGAATAAGGTCAGAAAACTCAAGGTCCGTATCACGAACCGTGGCACCAATTCTTATGTGGTCACTTTCGCTGACTATGTAGTTCATATCTTTCATTTCGTTTATGTCAACCAAAACAGCTGGTTGCGCCAAACGATAACGCATAGCAGGAATCAGGCTTTGCCCACCTGCTAAAATACGAGCGTCATAGCCATGCTCACTAAGTAAGCTAACTGCCTCTTCGGGTGAATGAGCACGATAAAATTCAAAACTAGCCGGGAACATACGCTTGCCTCCTTGTGACAAAAATAAAACCTACAAACAGCTGATTAAACACTAAAAACCCAATTGAGTCAGCTGCAAAGTTCTCTTTTGACGTCATCTTAAAATACACCTGATTATCTCAATAAACCCAAAACAATCTTTGGTGCCAAGATACAATTTTGTACCGAAACCAAAATGCTAAGCTTGCAGCATGACCAACCGTGACCTAAAGATGCTCTGGGCAACCCCTATCTTAAGAAAAAGCTTCGAAGCTCAAAAAGAAGTCAATCAACACCTCAGCAGACTCTTCTACAAGCAAAAACAAGAAAACCAAACAGGCGAAACCGTGGCATACTCGAGCCCTGATGATTTACTTCAGCGCTACCAAACTGATACCTCCATGACGGCTTTATTTAGCTTCATTTCTCAGTCTGTATTTGAAGTGGCTAGCCAAATGAATGGTGCTATTTGGCAGCAATCTAAAGCTGCTAACTTGAATATGCATGTGGTAGGTGCATGGTTTCAAATTCAAAACAAATTTGGCTTTCATGATATTCATTCGCACGGGAACTGCTCATGGTCTGGTGTTTATTACGTTCAGATTGATGAGACCAGCAAACGCCAGCAGCACCCACACTTAGGGTTGAATAACGGCATAACTCGCTTTTATAGCCCTCGCTTTGATTTGCTTGGTGGCGCTCATATGGATATGGGTAATGCTTACTTACAAGACAGTCACATTGATATGCAGCCCGAAGAGGGTGATTTAATTGTATTTCCGTCATGGCTAAACCATAAAGCTATGCCTTATGACGGCGATAAAGACCGCATCATCATTTCGTTTAATGCTCAGGTACACGGCGATCAAGGTGACAAAACGTTTGACTACGGGTTTTAAGCTTTTACCAAAGCTGTCATTAGGTCAGTAACCCAAACACTAAAATTAAACTCATTCAAATAAAACCTACAGATAGACTCACTTATCTTCAAGGTATCGCTTTTGGCGAAAAATTATCAGCTTGACTTACAACAAGTGGGCGCAACGTGCCCTCTAGAGTCAATTCTGAAATAACAAACTGCGCTTCTGAATTAGGCAAGTAAGCGACTAATAATTTATCTTCTAAGTAAACTAACGAATCAATCAATCCCTCTACCGGATATCTAGCAATAAGCTCATGCTCAGAATTCGCAAGAACCACAAACCATTGATCTTGCTCTAACAACACAAAGGCGTACCTTGACTTAGCTGCATTAAACGCAATAGCAGTGTAAAACCCCGAAAAACCAAATAGCACTTCCCCACCGCCACTTTGCTTAATTAAGCGCAAGCTATTCTCTTGCGCCACCAACAAATCAGAACCAAGCCAAGCAAAAGCCTCACCAGCAATAATGCGGCGCTCAACGCCATTATCTAACCGAATAAGCTTTACAAAGCCATCCTGCGTTGTAGCAAGCCGACCACCAGCATCATCAAGCACAATGCCAAAGCCTGAACTCACAAAGCTAAGTTCAGGCTCAATAAGTTCAGACTCCAAAAGACTAAACTCATAAATATCCCAAGAAAAATCACTCGAAGAAGCCTGAGCAAAAAAACCACTCGAGTCTGCCTTCCACGTAATAATGAAGCCCCCAGCTGGTCTAAATGTCTTAACAGCATTTGGCATTTCAAAACGCGCAAGCTCTTGCTTAGAAACAAGATCAATCACAACATACTGCCAGCTCGAGCTTTCAAAGTCGTTTGGGTAAACAAAGTTAGATTCAGCGTAAGCAAGGTAACGCCCGTCAGGTGAAGGGGTCGGGTCGTACTCAGATAAAGCATCTGTTTGCGTAATTGCTATTTGAGAGCCATTTTCAAATAAAAAGATGTCCGTTTGTCGCTGCTGCGGCTCACTCCATTCAGTATTGAGTCGTGCCACACGATCAGTAACAAACACAAAAGACTGAGCAAAACTCATAAAGCTAAGTAGTCCAGTAAGGACAAATAATAGGCGTAACATAGTCTTTAGTCTAATTGCTTTGCGTTTTACTATTAGCTAAAAAAGTGACTCACGAACTGTGAGTCACTTTAGGTATCTAGATTTTCTTGAATATGTTTCTAAGAAAAAACCTTATTCAGCTTGTTTAAAAGCTAAAAACAAACGTTTCGCCTCTTGAGCAAAAGCAATATCTGCATCACTTAACTCTTCAATAGGAAAATTGATGTTAGCAGCAGGCGGCGTTACTTCTGTAGCTCCTAAAGAATCAACAGTGTAAAAACCAAAGTAATCTCCGGCATCAAGATCATCATTAGCATTGTTATCTTTAGCAGCAATTAAGATGTACTCAGCTTGCCCCAACTCACCCGAATCATAGTTAACTCGAGTCCCACTACCTACAACATTAATAAACTTTGTTGAATTAGGATTACACAATCCATTTACAAAAGGTAAACCACATACAAGCACTTCTGTACCTGCTAAATCACCGGTTGTTTCGCTTGTTTCAACACCTTTCGTAAAAGAAATCGGATAGCGAACAGGGGTTGTTCCATTGACTACAAATTCAATCTCTAAGCTATAAGTACCATCTGCAGAAGCCTTTGATCTATCAACACCAAGGGTTACCGTTTGGCTTGAATTAGCAGCAATACTGCCATTAAATTCAGAAATCAAAACGCCTAAATCAGCAACAACACCGGGGTTATCATCATCATTAAAAAACTGCGTTGCTGACCAGTTCAAAGTACTTGCATTATTATTTTTTAGAGTTGCTTGAATCTCTGTCAAATCAGTACCAAAAATTAAGCTTAAAGGTGTAAAGGTTAACCCTTGACCGCTTGGTGGAGGTGGAGGCGGACTTGTTGAATCTATAGCTTGCAGAGCAGCATTTGCATCTATAAGCCCTGCACCACAAGCATTTGTACCCACACTCGAGTTCCCTGAACTACAGGCACTATTAGTAAGAGGTCTAGCGGTAGTACTTAAAGCAGCTAAAACTTCTGCTTGTGTAATCGTTGGTTTGACTGCCTTCATTAAAGATGCAACACCTGCTACATGAGGTGCAGCCATAGATGTTCCTTGATAAAAAGGAAACGCAAATGTCCTTTCGTTATCATTAAAGCCTAAACTCAAAACACCATCTATGTAGGTGTCATTATTAAGATCTGCACTGGTATCTCCACCAGGTGCCATAACATCAATTCTAGGACCAAAGTTAGAGTATGGGGCCCTAGCATCAGCAAATTCAGATGCACCTACGGTGATAACATTGTCACAATTAGCAGGCGAAAAAAAGCGCGCATCCACATTATCATTACCAGCCGCAACCACAATAATTTTCCCAGCTGCTATAGCTCTGTCATAAGCTTCTTGCTCTATTGCTTCACAAGGGCTTTCGCCACCTAAACTTAAATTAAGCACATCTGCAGGGTTTGGGTTAGTAATAGTAGGGTGCAAACCCGCTGCCCATAAAACCCCATCAATGATATCGCTAGTAGAACCACCTTGAACACCTAAAACACGAACCGCAGAAATCTTAGCATTCCAATCAACCCCTGCAACCCCTGAACCATCATTGGTTCTAGCTGCAATAGTGCCCGCAACATGCGTACCATGATAGCCAGTATCTTGCTCAGGGCCAGTATCTGTCGGGTCAGAATCAATACCATCACCATCAGCAGCATTAGCAGCATTTGACACAAAATCAAAGCCCGCTACCAGCTTTCCTGTCATTTCAGGATGATTAATAATGCCTGTATCTATAACAGCAACAACTGTACCCGGGTCACCAATCGTCTGATCCCAAGCTTGCGGTAAGTTAATCGACGCATAGTGCCACTGGAACGAGTAAAACTCATCATTCGGAATACGCAAAGGCTGATACATACGGTTAGGCGAAGCATAAAGAACATCTGCCCGAGCAGCAAGCTCAGCAGCCAAACGCACCGTATCTTCCTGACTAACACCCTCAGCCTTAAAAACCTTAGTATTTGGCAAAGCCGAAACACTCAACTGATTAAAACGAGTACTCGCAACCTGCAAGCTAGTCGCCTGAGTAGCTAAACCATCTCTAAACTTTACAAGAACCTCACCAGCAATCACATTAGAACTAGGCACATCAAAAGAAACATCAGGCTCTGTAATCTCAAACCTTAAAGCCTCCCCTTTAGCCAAACTAGAAGAAGCACCAAATGACGTTGAACCAAGCGTCAATGAACCCGAAATACTCGAGCTACTCGAGCCTTGCGTTACCGCTACAGTTTTGCTTGTTGTGTTTGTTGCGCCATCATCATCTGTAACAGTTAGACTTACAGCAAATGAGCCTGCTGCTACATAGGTATGTGACGTTGTGGCACCTGTTGCAGAATTACCATCGCCAAAAGTCCATGCATAACTACTTATGCTTCCATCTGTATCAGAAGAAGAAGATGCATTAAAATTAACAACTAAAGGCGCAGTACCTGATTGTGTTGACATAATAAAGTCAGCAGTTGGCGCTGCATTATTGCTGGGTGTCGTCTCTCCTCCGCAGGCAATGAGCGCAAGTACGAATAACAAAAACCAGAAACGTTTCATTTTTCCTCCTATTTCATTACGTAAGGATATACCTTAACTCGTTTACTTTCATTAAGACTCTTACTCGTAATATTCTAGGTGATAGTGCGTTACATAAGCGTTACAATTACGAAACTGCCCTAAAGTTTAAGCTTTTTAGGATTAGCATTAGGCTCTCCACTTTAGATTTCTAATTGCCTTTTTCTTTCATTGCTCAATAAAAGACTATTGCGCGTCTTTGACCAATCTAAAGCCCATATGCCCTGTTGAGCTGTCTGGTGTGTTGTGCGTTCTGGCGGCTACTCGGTAGCGGTTGCAATAAGACGCGTGGCAAAGGTAAGAGCCGCCTTTGGTTACTTTGGCTGTGCCTTGAGCTGGACCTTTTGGGTTTAGACGTGTTGAGGTTACATGGTAATCTGAACTCCACCAGTCACTGCACCATTCCCATACATTACCAACGACATTGTAAAGACCGTAGCCGTTAGGTTCAAAGGCGTCTACAGGGGCGGTGCCTAAAAAGCCATCTTTGCCTGTATTTTTATGCGGAAAGCTACCTTGCCATATGTTGCAGCGGTACTTTGCCTTGGGTGAAAGCCTGTCACCCCATGGGTAGGTTTTTTGCTCTAGACCACCGCGTGCTGCGTACTCCCATTCGGCTTCTGTGGGTAAGCGTTTGCCTGCCCATGCTGCGTAAGCAAGTGCATCATTGTAAGAGACATGCGTTACCGGATGATTCATTCGTTTTTCTATAGATGATTTGGGGCCTTCAGGTGCTTTCCAGTAAGCTCCAAAGACTTGCCGCCACCAAGGTGCACTGGCTACCCCTTGCGTAGGTGGGTGGGTTTTATCTAAAAATAAATGAAAAACATAAGACCAGCCAAAGGTCTCTGCTTCTGTTTTGTAACTTGTTTGATCTACAAACGTTTTAAAGTCCGCGTTAGTAACTGCAAAAGGTTCAATATAAAAGCTATCGAGCGTCACTTCACGCACAGGGCCTTCCCCGTCAGTTGGAAAAGTAGAATCTGTACCCCCCATTAAAAAGCTACCCCCGTCAATTAAAATCATGCCATCACTAGAAGCCATGCGCTCAGATATAGCTTCAATAAGCACACTCGAGCTTGTGGGGCGTGATACATTGCAGCAGCTTGTAGAGGGGGTATTCATGCTTATTAGTTTATAGCTACTTGCTGATCTGCTGTGTAAAACCTAAAACCAATATGGGCATTGCTTGAGCCTTCGGATGGCTCTTTACTTTCATATTTTTATTTTG
>CAYGTA010000151.1:0-10115 GCA_964352605.1 uncultured bacterium
CTCTTCTTTATAGATGTACAAGTCATCTATTAGCCCACCTTTATCGTTAGGAAGCATGGAGTACTGGCCTTTATTTACTTTGAGTTTTGTTGGGTCGTTTAGAGTAGCAAAAGACAAAAACGAGTCAGCTTCTGTGCCTGTTACACGAATTTGGCCCATGTGACTAACATCAAACAGACCAACGTCTGTTCTTACTGCGATGTGTTCATCACTAATGCCGGTTTTGTACTGAACGGGCATATGCCAGCCTGCAAAATCAACCATGCGGGCGCCTAGGCTAATGTGGGCCTCATGTAAGGGTGTTTGCTTCATAGTCAAAACCATATCATTCTGAGTTTAAAAGGCCTGTATAAACTTATGCGTAGTAGACATTTCAGACTCTTAATTAATAATTCTCATAGTGCATGCACTTGTGCTAAAGCATAAGTTGTTTGTGCTGAAAATGCAAGTATTTTATCTTTAAAATAACTCCCATTTCGAGCATTTTGCGTGTATCCAATGGCACTCGAGCTGCCATAATCATAAGGCTTTTAAAAAGAATAGTTTACCTTTATTAGCAGGCTTATATCCAGAAACCTGTGCGAAGATTCTCAAGATAGGCTAAGGAAATATGATAAAAACAAGCATTATGAGTAGTCATTACCCTTTAAAGCTAAGCCCGCAAGCAAGCGAAAGACTATGGGGCGGAAACACTCTGCAGAGCTTTGTTTCTAGTTTCACAGACTTAAAACCTAGTGATCCTATTGGTGAAGCATGGCTTGTTTACGCTGAAAACCTTATAGAAAATGGTGTTCATGCAGGTAAAAGCTTACAGGCTTTAGCAATTGAACAAGGTGCATCATTATTGGGTAGTAATAGTGTAAAACGTTATGGTAACAAAGTACCTCTTTTAGCCAAGTTCCTTGACTCAGCACAAGCCCTGAGCATACAAGTTCACCCTGATGACAGTTACGCTTTAAGCAAAGAAGCAGCTACTGGGCACTTAGGCAAAGTTGAAGCATGGTACATCTTAAAAGCCGAAGAAGATGCCAGTATTATATGGGGATTCAAAGACAAACTAAGCAAACAAGACATACGAAATGCCATAAGCTCAGGAACACTCGAGCATCATTTAAACCACGTTAAGGTTAAAGCTGGCGATATTGTCTACAACCCAGCAGGCACGGTTCACGCAGTTGGTGCAGGCATTTTGCTTTTTGAAATTCAACAATCGAGTGACCTCACCTATCGCCTTTATGACTTTAACCGTAAAGACGCCGCAGGTAATTTAAGAGAACTACATGTAGAAAAAGCCCTCGAAGTGAGTGACATAGAGCCAAGCCAGAACGCCTTGGTGCAACCTAAAACTATTACTGAAAACAAACTAAGCATTGTGCATTCAGATTATTTTATTGCCGAGAAATGGCAAATCAATGGCAGTGAAGCACACCAAACAACAAGTAACAGCTTAGAACTCATAACCATACTCGACGGTGAAGTAAGCTTAAAAACCTCTAGCAACTCTGTCACGGGCAAACAAGCAGACTCTTTTGTCCTACCAGCCAAACTTGGTGAACTCGAGTTTGAAGGTAAAGCTAGCCTTATGCGATGCTACTTGCCTTAAAAGCTCGTTAGCCACCTTGCAGACCTTTGAAGTCTATTCGCTTTAGGCTTAACTAATGTCTTCAGAAAGCTATCGTCCATTTGCTGTAAAAAATCTTTTATCCTTACTTAAACCTTACCGCTCTAAAGTTATTGGTTTATCTTTGCTGATTGCCTTATCAGCTGCCTTAGGTCAAATAAGCCCACAATTCATACGCATTGTCATAGATGACCTTATTCCACGTGCTGAATTAAGACCCTTTTTGCTGCTTGGTATGGCCATGGTTGCCTTTTACGCCGTAAGTTACGTCATTAATTTTTTCGCCATGTACTCGAGCTTTGTGTTTACTCAGCATGTCATTAGTAACTTAAGACTCAAGGCATACTCGAGCCTTTTGGCTTTGCCGTTAGAACGTTTTACCAGTGAGCGGTCAGGCTCTATGGTGTCACGCGTTGTGAGTGACGTAAACGCTTTAGAAAGCATGATTCAAGCGGGTGCAAGCCGCATTGTGGGGCAACTTTTTAGCATAGTGGTTGCCTTAAGTATTTTGTTCTATATGAATTGGGTGCTTGCCTTAGTTGCGGTTGCATCGGTAACCGTCATGGCGTTTATTACCCTTCGTTTTCAAGCACCTCTAAGACCCATGTCTCGTGAAATTAGAAGCAAAGTTGGTGATATGACTGCTGTTGCAAGTGAAGCCATTAGCAACATAGCGGTCGTTAAAAATTTTGCAAATGAAGAACTCGAGCATGATCGTTTTAGTGATGTGAATACCGATTATGTAGATAAGAACATTGTTCGCCGTCGCTATATGGGTTTGGTTCAGAGTGCTTCGAGTTTGAGTAGTGATATTGGCATGGCTGCCCTTATGCTTCTGGGGGGTTGGTTTGTTGTTACGCGTAGTAGCGGAGATATTGCTGGGCCATTTAGATTGACTACTGGCGAACTAACAGCTTTTTTGCTTTACCTTAGAAACCTAATGATGCCGGTTCGTTTTGTTATGGATTTTAATGCCATTTTGCAATCTGGCTTAGCTGCTTTAGATCGGGTTGAAGAGCTACTTGATGACCCTCCTGAAGATCAAGGTAGCAAAAAAACGTTAAGCGATACCAGCATCAGCTTTCAAAATGTTCATTTTAGTTATCCTGAAGCCGAAAATGAGGCACTTAAAGGACTGAGTTTACAAATAGAAGCAGGTCAAACTGTTGCTCTAGTTGGTCCGTCAGGTGCTGGCAAAAGTACCATAACGAAGTTACTGAGTCGCCTTTATGACCCTAACAACGGTGAAATAAGCATTGGCAAGACTAAGCTTGGCAGCTACAATTTAAAAGCTTTACGAAACGCCATAGCGCATGTACCTCAAGACCCTACCCTTTTCTCAGGCAGCGTCAAAGACAACATACGTTACGCAAAACCTAGTGCTACTGACACAGACATTATAAAGGCCGCCCAAATGGCTAACGCACATGGTTTTATAACTAGTCTAGAGCAAGGCTATGACACAGAAATTGGTGAGCGTGGTGTTAAGTTATCTGGTGGTCAAAAACAACGCATTGCCATAGCAAGAGCCATTCTTAAACAAGCCTCTATTTTGGTTTTAGACGAAGCCACCTCCGCGCTAGATAGTGAAAGTGAACACCTCATTCAAGAAGCACTCGAGGGTCTCTTTAAAACGGGTAACAATGTAACCAGCATAGTCATTGCCCACAGGCTATCAACCATCCAAAATGCAGATAAAATTTTTGTCTTAGATGATGGTCGTGTAACTGAAGAGGGAAGTCACCAAGAACTCATTCAAAAATCAGGCCTTTACAACATGCTTTATGAATTGCAATATAACGATGAGACAAAAGCGTAAGCAACAGCAGCCTAAACAAGGTTATAGAGGTTTAGACTAAGCCTCTATGAAGCGCTTATTGAGCACAGTTGGCATTTTAGCTTTGATTGCCCTTGGATTTGGATTGGGTGTCTTTTTTATGCTCACCAGAACAGAGCCTTTGGTTTTAAATCAAGATGCTGTTGTTAGTTATGTACCCAGCGAAGATCTCACCATTAGCCTAAAAGAAGATGCAGGGCGCTACCTTGACATTCGACCCACCAATCAGGCAATTAGTACACTCTTTATCTTTTACCCTGGAGGTTTAGTTAGACCCCAAGCATATCAATGGTTAGGCGTTGCTTTAGCACCTTTAGGCGTGCAAACCCTAATTCCAGAAATGCCTTTAGATTTAGCTGTACTATCTGCCAATCGCGCTGGCAACTTACTCGAGCTTTACTCTGCAAACACTGTTGTTGTAGGGGGTCATTCTTTAGGTGGTGCTATGGCTGCGCGCTATGCCTTAAATCATGCTGATGATTTAGATGCTTTGGTGCTTATGGGCGCCTTTAGTGCTGAGAGTGATGATTTATCATCTTTAGATTTAGAAACTTTAGTACTTGCTGCTGAAAATGATGGCTTAGCAAGCTTAAGTGAAGTAAGGGCAGGTATGCCGCGCTTGCCGAACGCTCAATTCGTAGAAATACCAGGTTCAGTGCATAGTTTTTTTGGGCGTTACGGCCCTCAAAAAAATGATGGCGTTCCTACGGTCACAAGAAATCAAGCTGAAGATGACATAAGCACTGTTCTAAGAGCCTTCATTGAAAGACTCTTACTTAATCCTTAGTAAAACCTACTATCACCTTATAGGCAAAACACAGCAAAATTAAGATTTGTAAGCTCAATAAACCCTTACTTGGCTGCAAGATACATATGCCAAACACCAAAGCTATCTAGAATAGTTTTGAAAACCATAGACTTGGAGTACAACATGCAAGAATACTTAAAATTTTATATCAATGGTGAATGGGTCAACCCTATTACCCATGAAACCCTAGAGGTAATTGACCCTGCAACTGAAAAACCATTTGCAGTTATAAGTGTAGGTACTGCTGCCGATGTTGACAAGGCAGTTAATGCGGCACGAGTGGCCTTTAACTCTTACTCTCAAACCAGTCTTGAGGAGCGTAAAGCGCTGCTTTTAAAGATTATTGAAGTCTATAAAATACGCTTCGCGGATGTTGCTGAAGCCATTTCGTCTGAAATGGGAGCACCTACAAGTTTAGCTCATGGCTCTCAAACAGCTGTTGGTTTAGGGCATTTAAAGAGTGCCGTTAAAGCTATTGATGCCTTTGCGTTTGAATCGTCAGTTGGAAATGCCGAGATTGTGCATGAACCCATTGGGGTTTGTGGCATGATTACACCTTGGAATTGGCCTATTAATCAGATTGTGTCAAAGGTTGCGCCAGCTTTAGCTGCTGGTTGTACCATGATTTTGAAACCCAGTGAAATTGCTCCTATTAGCGGTTTGGTTTTTGCAGAAATCTTACATGAAGCAGGAGTTCCTGCTGGCGTGTTTAACTTGGTTAATGGTTATGGCCTAACGGTTGGCGAGGCTATGTCTGCCCATCCTGATATTGACATGATGTCCTTTACAGGTTCAACCCGAGGCGGCGTAGCTGTTGCTAAAGGCTCTGCTGATAGCGTAAAAAGAGTATCTCAAGAACTTGGTGGTAAGTCAGCAAATATCATTTTGGAAACAGCTGATTTGCTTGCCGAAGTCACTAATGGCGTTAACAACATTATGAATAACAGTGGCCAGTCATGTAATGCACCTACCCGCATGCTGGTACCTAAAACAAAAATGCCAGATGCAATTGCTGCCGCCAAAGCAGCTGCTGAAAAAATAGTAGTTGGACACCCTAAAAACGAAGCGACCACTATTGGGCCTGTAATTAGTGAGACGCAGTTTAATAAAATACAGGGCCTCATTCAAAAAGGGATAGATGAAGGCGCAACGCTAATTGCAGGCGGCGTTGGAAAACCTGAAGGTTTAGAAACAGGTTATTATGTTCGCGCCACCATTTTTGCCAATGTTGATAATAAAATGACCATAGCGCAAGAAGAAATTTTTGGCCCTGTTCTAGTAATCATTGGCTATGAGGATGATGATGATGCTGTAGCAATAGCTAATGACACAGACTATGGCTTGGCAGGGTTTGTCGCTTCAAGTGATCTTGATCATGCCAAACGAATTGCTAGAAGAATTCGTGCTGGGCAAATACACATTAATAATCAATATGGCACAACAGATGTTCCCTTTGGGGGCTACAAAAAGTCTGGCAATGGTCGCGAGAAAGGCACCTACGGGCTAGCAGACTATCTCGAAGTAAAAGCCATTATTGGCCTGTAAAAAGGTCGATGATAAGCTTAGTATTTTGAGAGAACTAAAGATATTATTAAGCTTAGTTCTGCAACACCGCATTTACTTATACCAAGTCCGATTATACGCTTAATAAACTCTAAAGAGATTTATACGCTCCTAAGCGGACTTGGTATTGGTTTCAACGGTCCAAGACCGCGTTTAGTTCCTTAAGGAACTAAACGGAAATGGTATTATATTAAGCTGAAGTATAAATGTCGCAAGACTTTATAATTCCGACCTTGCCGACGTAGTCGAGACAGCTTTGGGGACTACGCTCTGACTCACTCAGTCTTATGACACGGTTAAATCAGTTTAGTATTAGGTCTTGCATTTGAAGGCTTACAGAATGCACGACATACTTCTAAGTAGTCTATATCTGCACACTTTTATAAAAGCTTAAAAGCAACAAAAAGCTCGAGTATGCCATTCAGAAGTCATAGATACTCGAGCTTTTCACATATCAAATTTATCTCTTCTATTTCGGAATCATTCCGATTTACATGATATACTTGTACCCTATGGAACCTACTCTTCTACAAGTTCTTTTTTACTCTTCCTTAACCGCTGTAGCTACCGGTTTAGGTGCCTTACCCTTAATCTTTGCCAAAAGCATTCCCAAGAGATATTTAGGCTTGGCTAATGCTGCAGCAGCCGGCTTAATGCTGGCAGCGAGCTTTCAGCTTATAAACGAAGGTCTTGCTTACAACCTGTGGCGAACGCTTTTGGGAATCCTATTAGGGCTTTTATTTATAATGCTAAGCCACAATTATCTAAAACGGTTTGATGATCTTCATGTAGGACAACTTGAAGGCGCTGACGCAACTAAAGTACTGCTCATTATGGGTGTTATGACACTGCACTCTGTAGCTGAAGGCATTGGCGTAGGTGTCTCTTATGGTGATGGTATAAGCTTTGGCTTATTCATTACGTTAGCTATTGCTGTTCACAACATCCCTGAAGGTTTAGCAATAAGTTTAGTAATGGTGCCAAGAGGCGTACCTGTCTGGCGCGCTGCACTTTGGAGTATTTTTTCGAGTCTTCCCCAACCCATCATGGCAGTTCCAGCCTTTTTGTTTGTCTTATACTTCAAGCCTTTTCTACCCGTGGGTTTAGGTTTAGCAGCCGGCGCCATGATATGGATGGCTCAAAGTGAACTGGTTCCTGACGCACTAGAAGATGCACCCGCAGGACACGTAGCCGCTGCCATTACGCTAGCAGCAACCGCAATGATTGCTTTTCAAACACTAATCGCATCTTAGTCACGCGAGAAACTTGCAGTTTGAGGGGCATAAACAACCCATGTTTTGAAGGGTTTCAAATCAACAATCTGCCCAAAACTACTGGTAAACTTAACACCATTTTCTAAATCCCAACGACCAGAAATAGTCTTACCACGCAAATACAAGGTAGCAGTTCCACCACGCATAGGAATGTAAAGTCGACCTTCGGTATCACCCGGAACAGGCACCGCATCAATATTGGCGAGCAAAACCGCGTCAACTAAGACAGCTTCCCCATTAGCATCATTAGCATCTTCTCCATTTCTTACCCAACGGTACAAATTTAGATCATTTATAAATCTAAACCCAGAACTGTAAGCATTGGTAAAACTTATCGTAAGCTGGTTGGTATCTTGAGCATCCTCAGCCGGTCTATAAAGATTTCCGCTGACAATCGAAGAGCTATTAAGCCGAAGTCTAGCGATTTCTTGCCTTAAGGTATTTCCGTTAGAAAAAAGGTTATAAGGCGCATCACCCTGACCGCGACTAAACACATCAGTAGAACTAAAATACGCATTAATGGTTGGCAAGGTACTACGACTTATGGCAGCCAAAGCACCAGGCGAACCACCATCATGAACCATAATGCCGCCCATTGTGCTTGAAACCTCATGAAAGTACTCTCGAGTGCTACGAACAGGCCCAACTCGAGTGGGGTCTATGCGATCGTAAACCGTCATGAGCCTCGTAATTCCACCCTCAACAGGCATTTCAATAATTTGACTAGCTTCAGCTAAACCTGCTTGTGGGTAACCGCGTAAGTTATCTAGCATTACGGTTAAAGGTCTATCTCTCGTTTCCCTATAAGGAATGTTTGCAAAAGGCGCACCTGTGGGTGTATCACTACCATCAGGGCCCGCAGCTAAGCCTAAATTATCTGGGCTCGCATTAGCTTCAGCCGTCGTTTGACCCGACTGGTCTGCGTTACCCCCTGATTCTTGGTTTGTCTCTTGCCCAGCCGTTGTTAAAGCCGCTTGCGTTTGCGTATCTATAGTTTCAGAACTTGTTCCCGTTTCATCTGGATTAACCGCAGCAACTTCTGTTCTTGGTAAAGGAATAGGGATAACCTGACGGCTTGCCACTCCGGCACTAGGACTGACTGCTACACTCACCGCAGAACTTACCTGCACTTGAGTATTAGGCGTAGGTATAGTGCTAGACCCTGCCACCGTGCTTTGAATATTTGGACTTGGCACAGCTTGAGCTTGACTCACGCTTGCCTGAACCACAGGGCTTGGAACAACTCGAGCTTCGGAAACAATGGCTTCTACATTTGGTGTAGGCACCACTTGAACTACTGTTACGGCTGCACTTACATTTGGCTGAGGAACAGCTTGAGCCGTTGCAACAGTAGCCTCAACCGTGGGTGTGGGAACAGACTGCTCCACCAAGACGCGCACACTCACATCAGGCTCGCTTAGCTCTTGGGTCACCTCAACTTGCACGCTAGGAATTGTAGAAATAGTTCTAGCTGAAGACACACTCGAGCTTGGGCTTGGTGCAGGTATGGGTATGCTTTGTGCCACCACGTCTGGTACAACCTCAACTTCTTGTATATCTGGCAAGGTTGTACTGACACTTATGTCTGGCATGACATCAACTTGGGCTTGTTCAGTTGCTTGGGTGGCTACAGCTGGTGTAGGAATAGGAATGTTCACAGTAACTGCTTGCTCTTGCGTTTCAGCAACCGCTGAGGTGGCTTGGGGTACAGGAATAGCTTGCGCTTCACTAAGCTCTTCAGGGGATGGTTCTGTTGCTGTGAGTGTCTGCGCAGCTGGCGCTGTTTGCTCAACAGGTTCACCAATATGATCTGCCTCAACTTGCGGCTCTGCGGCTTGCGGCGCCGCTGCATCAGCAGCAGGCGCATCAGTTTGTTCTTCTGACAAAGCAGGCGATCCCACCTCAATAACTAGAAAGCTTTCTAAAGGAATGGGTTGCGGTCGGGTGTAGAAAAAAACAAATAAAAATAAAGCAAGAAAGTGCAGCAACACAGAAAGCATAAGCGCACGTCTTCTATCTTTATCTTGCCAAGCCTTAGTCATTAGCCGCCGCCAGTAGCAATCGCTATACGCTGCGCTCCTGATTGTTTAATTAAATCCATCACTTGTACCGTAATACCGTAAGGAACATCTTTATCAGCCCGCAAAACAACCACAGATAAACCCGACTGACTAAGCACTGTTTGCAAGGTTGAAACAAGCTGCGCTTCACTAACAAGCACACCTGACACAAAAAACTCTAAATCCTTCGTTATCGTTACGGTTGGCAAATCAGAAGTTGTATTTTGAGCACTCGAAGCCTGCGGTAAATCAACCGGCAAACCAGACTCGAGCGTTATGAAGGTTGTTGACACCATAAAGAAAATGATTAACAAGAACACAACATCAACCATGGGTGTTAAGTCTAAAGCTAACTGAGGTCGCCTACTCGAGCGTCTGCCTACTCTCATGCAGTTCCCCGCAGGGGCTCTTCTTGCATTAAACGAACATCTTCAGCAGCAACATTAACAGGGCGTTTAGGCTCTTTTTTACTTGCCACTGCTTGAGCGACATTAGCCATAAGCTCTTCCCTACGTCTATCTACCTCCAGAAGTAAATTATCAACCTTGTTAGCTAAGAAATTTTGACCAATAACTGCAGGAATCGCAACAATTAAACCCGCCGCAGTTGTAACCAAAGCCTGACCAATACCATCTGCTAAAGCTGCAGGATTACCAGTACCTTGCTGCGATATTTCTGCAAATGCCACAATCATGCCTGTAACTGTACCTAGCAAGCCCAGCAAAGGTGCAATTTGAGCAATCGTCGCTAGCGGTCTTAAGCCACGAGTTAATGATTGCTCCTCAAGTAACGAGGCTTCTTGAAAAGCGGCTTCAACAGCAGAGCGACCATAAGGTAGTTTTAGCAAGGCAGACTTTAGCACCCTAGCCACCGGCCCACCATGATTGTCACAAGCAACCAATGCTCCCTCTAAATCCCGCTCACTTACCGAAGCGTTCACTCGAGCCATGAG
>CAYGTA010000152.1:0-10068 GCA_964352605.1 uncultured bacterium
ACCAGTTGCACCTACAGGACCAACAGGACCTTGAGCACCTTGAGGGCCAGGAGGACCTGGGATAACAGGAATACTAATGTTTTGTCTAGGTCCGCAGTAAAGGTTAATACCAATTTCTTGCGTGTTAGGAGAAACATCAGCTGGGTTGGTTACCGTAATAGAAATAACGCCCTGAAGCGTTGTTGCGAAATCAGGACATATGGTTTCAACTTCTACCAAGTCACGGTCATCAACACCCTCTATGTTGATAAACTGTGAGTAAGAAAGAATTCTTAGCCACTCATTACCTTGCGTAACTACCGCAGTGTAATTAAGAGGTGAACCAAGAACATTTCTTAAAACGAAGTTGTTGTTTAAACGTTCACTTGTAATAGAGGTAAGCGTATAAGTTGGTCTGACAGAATAAGCCTGAGGTACATTAACAACAAACTCTGACTGAGCAAATGCTGTTGAAACTAGCATAGCTAAGATAGACAGAGTAATAATTAGTTTTTGTACGCGCTTAGTAGACCCTAAAAGAAAGTGATGCACAGTATGCATACTCCTCCCTCTCCTTAGAGAATAATAGAAATTTGCGCCCGCGAGCGCTGTTTAGTGGTTTCGGGACGAATGAAAATTTTACGCAACGAAAATGGAAAACCTTTCCTCCTTTCGACCATTGAATAAGCGCAAAAAGTAATTACGGGGTGGGCGCTCATTAAATACTAATCTACGCGAACTTTCGCGTTTCTTACATAACAACGGTCACGCGCAACCGTATTTTACATAATTGCTGAGAAATATGTCAGGGTTCTCATCTTGCGCTCAGAAAAAATGTGGGTACAACATCTGTCTCTATGTAGTAAACTTAACGCTAATAAAAATTAACAAAGAAAAGGCCCGCAACAAGCAAAGCCTAAACAAGGCGATAAACTAATAAAAGAATGCCAACACTGCAAGAATTACGTCTCAGACTACAAAAACCACTTCAACTCGAGTTGGAAAACGGTTGTCATGATGATGTTGTGGTAGGCGGAATAGAAAAATTAGTCAGCAACTTAGGTAAGCCCTTTCATGATATCAAACATATTATTGAAGGTTATGAGGTACAAGATGTTGACATGCGAAAAGAACGACTCGAGCAAGCTCTTCAAGTTTTAGATGAGAAGATTAAGGCTGATATCTCATCTAGCTCACATAAAGAAGTTGCTAAAAAAAACAGCAAAAACCCTCAACAAGCAGCTAAAAGCCCACAAAATGAAGAAACAAAAACACAAGTCATAAGCTCGAGTATCCTCGATGAAGAACTCTCAAGCAACAGTATTGATTTGGGGGGCCAAGCAGCTAGAAAGCTAGCAAGCATAGGTATAAAAACGTACCGTGATTTGCTTTACCACTTTCCAAAAAGATACGAAGATAGGCGTGCCCTACCACATTTCGGCATGCTAAATGACCAAGAATCCGTAACAGTAGTGGGTACGGTAACAGGTAGAAAAACCATAAAAGCGCGCTCAGGCATGGCAGTCTTACGTGCCTTCATAGAAGATAAACACGGCGGGCGCCTCACTGTTGTCTGGTTCAACCAACCCTGGCTTGAAAAACAACTCTTCCCAGGGCAACAGCTTATAGTTTCAGGCAAAATAAAACGAAAAGGTCGCCTCATAGAACTCAACGCAGCACACCATGAAATAGACGACGACCAAGAAAGCCTGTCAGCAGACCGCATTGTGTCAGTGTACTCGAGTACCCAAGGGTTATCTCAAGCTTATATTCGCAGAGCTAGCCATAGACTCTTTACGCACCTTGCAACGCTACCTGACCACCTACCAAAAACAGTATTAGAACGCTACGACCTCGCTAGCTTTGATGAAGCAGTTAGAGAAATACACTTTCCGAGTGAAGAAAAAAACTTACAAAGAGCCATAAGACGCCTTAAGTTTGATGAGTTCTTCTTTCTAGAATTACGTGTCTTATTGAACCGAGATACTACCTTACTAGGTAAAGCCTTCAAGATAAAAAATAAAGACATAAAAGCCTTTGAATCAAGCCTTCCCTTCAAAATGACCAAAGCGCAACAACGCGCCCTCAGAGAAATATACGATGACATGCAAAACCCCAGACAAATGGCCAGACTCTTACAAGGCGATGTAGGTTCAGGAAAAACTGCTGTAGCCGCCGCCGCCATTTATATAGCCATACAAAACGGTTACCAAGCAGCCCTCATGGCACCCACTGAAATACTCGCCAGTCAACACTACATAAACCTAAGAAGCTACCTATTCCCGTTAGGCGTACAACTCGAGCTGCTTACGGGAACAATGGGGCTTAAGGAGCGCCGTCAAGCTAGAGAGCGACTAAAAAGTGCCCAAGTTGATTTGGTAATTGGTACGCACGCCCTAATTCAAGAAGGTGTCGAATTTAGAAATTTGGGCTTAGCGGTAGTAGATGAAGAGCATCGCTTTGGGGTTGAGCAACGCCGAAAACTTTTAGAAAACAACCCGGATGTTCTGGTTATGAGTGCCACACCCATCCCTCGTTCTCTAGCCTTAACCTACTATGGGGATTTAGAGCTATCTATTATTGATGAATTGCCGCCAGGCCGTCAGCCTATAAAAACACGCTTAGTTAATGATGGTAAACGTCGAGATGTTTATAGGTTCGCTTGGGGTGAAATACAAAAAGGTCGCCAAGTTTATTTGGTAACCCCCCTGATTGATGAGTCAGAGTCAGAAGCTATGAGTAATATTGTTTCAACAACGCAAATGTATGAGGATCTACAAGCTATTATGCCAAAAGACTGCCGTATAGAAATGCTGCATGGCAAAATGTCAGGTCAAGAAAAAGATGACATTATGGAAGCCTTCAGGCGCCATGACTTTGACTTGCTGGTTTCAACAACAGTCATAGAAGTCGGGGTAGACATACCAAACGCAAGTGTCATGATTATTGAAAATGCTGAACGCTTTGGTTTATCGCAACTTCACCAGCTGCGCGGCCGTGTAGGCAGGGGAGAGCATGAGAGTTTTTGTATTCTTGTGGCAGGTGATCGCAGCAAAAAAACGCAGCATCGCTTAGAAGTTATCGAAAAATATACAGATGGCTTTGTAATAGCTGAAAAAGATCTGGAACTAAGAGGCCCCGGTGAAATACGCGGAACCCGCCAAAGTGGTATGCCTGACCTTGTGCTAGGAGATTTAAGTCAAGATGGGGACATTATAGAAAAATCACGTGAACTGGCTAAGCGTATGCTTGAGGCTGACCCGCAATTAGATGCAGCGTGGGCTAGTCGCATTAAAACGGAACTTATACGAAGAACAGATGCAATTGGGTTTCGGCAAATCGTTTGAATACGCTCGAACGTTCTTAATTAACTCAAACCATGTAAGGCCTAACGAGGTTATTTTTATAGCACTAAAGACCGCTTGACCGTTAGCCTTTAAAAAGCATGTTTCAAACCCTTATTCATAAACCAAGTAAAGATATCTTAAAGAATGCTTTTCTGGCCTTAGTTATAGGTATTCCATTCTCAAGTCTGTGCCTATTGTTTCAACGTCTGCTATTTTTTCGACAGAACTCTTTTGGTACGTCAGTTTTAGATGTCCTCGGAGTTGCTGGTTTTGCTGTGATTTTTGGGGTTCCTGTTGTTATGCTTATTGTTGTTCCAATTTTTTATCTTCTTAAAAAAATAAACTTAGACAACATTATAGTTGCTTTTATTTTGGCATTATTACCTGCAAGCATTTTAGCTCTAATGGGTTTAATACTAGCACCTATAGTTCTTCTCTACAGCTTAGTAGTTGCAAGCATCTTTAGTATATTTGCGTTTCGCACTTAAGAGTATAGACGCTATAAAGTAACGCTAAAATAAATGACTCCCAAATAAACGAAAGCTTAATCAAAAACATCTCAACTGGCAATGAAGCACGCTCACATAAAATAGCTCAATGCATTTAATTGAAGTCTTTAGTGAGTAAAGGCTTTCAATTAAAAAGCATGAAAAATTGCTGCAATACCTTTTTAGAATGCTTAATCATTTACAGTAAATGCTTTTTCTATAGACTTAAATATGTTTTAATTTGCAGGTGTATTTGTATCTAAACTGCAAACTAAGGCAAAAAGCCCAATGAGCATCCTTATTCGCTTAGGATTCATCTGGGCCATAGTTGGCTTTGCAGTAGGTCTATTTTGCCGAAGTCTTTTTAAAGACAGATTAAAAGTTACCCCTTTTTTAATAAGCTTATTACCGTGGCTTATTTATTTGCTTATAACCATAGGAACTTTTGCAAGCAGCATTGAGCAACAGCAACTCATGATATTTGTTGGCTCGAGTTTAGCTATTGGTGTTTTAATACTATGGGTGGGCTTACGTTCACATTCGAGACAAGGAAGCTCACTGATTTGGTTACCTGCTCTTTTGGCAGCATTACAGCTATTTCTAGCCACAAACTGGCTTTCCAGCCTATTAGGTCACAGCCTTGATTTTACTTATGTACCAACTCTGCTTTATTTAGCAGCAACACTAAGCGCATGCTTCATGCTTATAGCTTATCAAATGTCTCTACCCAAATTTAAACTTCCTAAAAGAAAGCCCCGTAAGGTAGAGCAAGCAAAGAAAGCTAGAAAAAAACAAAGCAAAACACCACAAACACCACAAAAAAATCCAAGAAAACCTTGAGTATAGCCTTATCAGAACAGTTACATTTTTCAGACGATTTTTACATGATATAGCCTTTTGCAATTCAAACGCTGCAAGCGTTTTAATTGCAAAACTAGGTGAGTAAAAATAGATGCACTAAGTTGATAGTGTGTTTTACTTGAAAGCCGCTATAGTTCTATTAAGTGCTACTTCACATAAGCCAGTTTGCTACACTAAACCGTGCACAAACTCAGCGTCACCGCTATCCTCTTGCTTAGTTTACTAAGCGCCTGTCTTCCTGGGCGCAACACCCCCATAAGCCAAGCAAACCCCATAAGCCCCATAAACCCACCAAGCTACGAACTCGTGGCAGGGCAAACCGTAATAGAAACCTTTAACCCCCCCGGTGCAGGCGCAACCGTAAGCATGACCATAGCCACCCAAGTACAAAACCCAAACGACTTTGGCATAAGGCTACAAAAAGTCAACTACGAAATATTCCTAGCCAACCAACGTGTCGCCAAACAAAGCATAGAGCTAGACAAATTTGTATTAGCAAACGCTCAAACCCCGCTCAAATTCCCAATCACCCTATCACTCAACAACAAACTCGAGCTTATGGTTGCTGTAGCGCAAGCCTTTACGGGTAAGCCGTTACCCTTTCGTATTCAGGGTGAAACAGTTTTTACGTCACAAAGTTATGAGTTTACCAGTCGCTTTGGCACGCTCGTGCAGGGTGAAACGCTTGCCAGAGAAACCCTTAAAACACCTGAATTACGTTTAGAAGATAGTGCCAGTACCGTCTTTCTGGTTGAGGATGCCCCAGTGATTAAAGCTGTCATTATGGCAACAAACCCAGGGGATGTAGGCTATTTTTTGTATGGTAAAGATGTAAGTGTATCTCTAAATGGTGAACAACTTGCCTTACAAGATATAAGCCCACTACCCATAGCCGCAGGGCAAGACAGTCGCTTTGAACTGCTTTTCTACCCTAATTTGAGTCAACTTAGCGAAAACGCTCGAGTTGCGCTTAGTGCTGCTTTGGAAGGCACAACAGCTTCTTTAGAAGTGACGGGTCAACTTTTGATTGATGTGCTTGGGGTCGATACCTTTGTGGTTCCAGATGGTTGGCAGATTACAGGTTTTGTTTATAGGTAATTAGGGTTTCTTGAAGAGCTAAAAGGGCATCTGATTTAAACCTATAAGCTTTACTTGGTGTACTTAAACTTGTGAACAAACTATTAGACAAACGTAATGCCGGTAAGCTTATCTCAGGGTGCATGCACTTAATCCTGTTATAGTTTCGCGGGTATGTTTAAAATTCTTGTTACTGACACTGTTCAACTTGGCAATAAAACTTATGAAGATATGCAAGTCGATTATCGCGCAGGGATAGAGCGTGATGAACTACTCAGCATTGTTGCAAACTATGATGGCATTATAACGCGAAGTCGCACCCAAGTAGATGCTGAACTCATAAAAGCAGCTAGCAATGTAAAAGTGATTGGCAGGGGTGGTGTTGGTGTTGACAATATTGATATTGACGCAGCAAGCCACCGTGGCATATTAATTCTAAATGCCCCAGAAGCCAATAATGTTTCAGCAGCAGAGCTTGCCATTGCGCTCATGTTATCTGCAGCCAGAGGCGTGGCTCGCTCAGATAAGCTCATTCGCACCGGACAATGGGACAGAAAATACTTAGGTCGAGAAGTAAAAGATGCTCAGCTAGCCATTGTAGGCCTAGGGCGAATTGGTTCTTTAGTCGCAAAACGAGCCCAAGGCTTAGGCATGCATGTTATGGCGTATGACCCGTACATATCAAGAAGACGAGCCGAAGACCTCAATGTAGAGCTTTACGATGACCTGCACAAAATGCTAAGTAAAGCAAACTTCTTAACTGTACATACACCCCTAACTGAAGAAACCAAAGGCATGATTGCTGAAAAAGAACTTGCAGCCCTACCAACCCAAGCCATTGTCGTAAACGCAGCCCGAGGGGGCATTATTGAAGAAAATGCCTTACTTGCAGCCTTAGATAGTGGCAAACTTTTTGCCGCTGGGCTAGATGTCTTTGTGAGTGAACCTCCAGATTTAAGCCATCCTTTTTTACAACGCGACAACATCGTCATGACCGCGCACCTAGGTGCAAACACCGCAGAAGCCCAAGCTCGAGTGGGTGAAGAAATTTTGGAGCGTGTTGTGCTGGGCTTAAGAGGTGACTACTCTAGAGGTGCTGTTAATGCACCTTCTTTAGCACCAGATGTTATGGAAGCCTTAGGTAAATACCTAGAATTAGGGGAAGTCTTAGGAAAAATGGCATCATCCCTGGCTAAAGGTCGCGTCAAAGAACTCTGCATAGAGTTTTCAGGTAGCTTTCCTAGAGACCCTGACCCTGTTGCGATTGCCGTTACCAAAGGCTTTTTAGAACCCATTTTAGATGAAACTCCAAACTATATTAATGCGCCGTCTATAGCTAAATCTAGAGATATCAGGGTTTCAAAAGTAAGTGATACGCGTTCGAGAGCCTACACAAGCCACGTAATGGTTAGTGCCATAACAGATGAAGGGCGCGTAGACATAGGTGGAACGGTTTTTGGAGATTCACCAAGAATTGTACTTATAAATAACTTCCGAATAGAAGTTTTACCACAAGGCACCTTACTAATTTGTACTAACTATGACCGACCAGGTGCTGTGGGTAAAGTCGGAACGCTATTAGGAACAGCCAACATAAACATATCTGCCATGCAACTCTCTCGTGTGGGTGAAGATGGCTTAGCTATGTTTGTCTTAACCCTAGACCAAGAACCCCCTGAAGCCATACTTACAGAACTTAAAGGCCTAACCGATGTTATTAGTAGCTTTGAAATGGTTAGCCTTTAGACATGCAAAAACAACGCCTTTATGCGCCCGGCCCTGTAGAAGTACCACAAGAAATTTTAGAAGCAATCGCCAGACCCACCATTCACCACAGAACGCAAGCCTTTCAAGAGCTCTTCTTAAGAACACGCAAAAAACTAGCAGAACTAACAGGCGTACCTAACGAAGATGTACTGATACTAGCAGGAAGTGGCACCTCTGCCTTTGAAGCAGGCTTTTTAGCAAGCGTACCCAAAGGTACAAAAGTACTCGGCATAAACGCAGGAAAATTTGGTGAACGCTGGGTTAAACTTGCCCAGACCTACGGCCATGAAGTCATTGAATACAAGCTCGAGTGGGGTGAAGTTGCTGACCCCGAGGCTTTAAGAGGTCTGCTAAAACAACATAAAGATCTTACTGCGATCATGACAACGCACTCAGAAACCTCAACAGGTGCTATGCATGATGTAGAAGCCTTAGCTAAAGTTGTGCAAGAAGAAACGCCTAACGCACTTATGCTGGTTGATTGTGTGACAAGCCTAAGTGTGAGTGAAGTTAAACCCAAAGCTTGGGGTTTAGATGGCGTTTTTGCAGGATCTCAAAAAGGCCTTATGCTGCCACCAGGTTTAGGCTTTGCATGGCTTTCAGAAAGAGCATGGTCAAGTACCAACCTTAACCCAAGCTTTTACCTTGACTTACATAAAGAACGCAAAGCTCAAGCTAAAGGCCAAACGGCTTACACGCCTGCTGTAAACCTTATTTATGGCTTAGAAGTTGCTTTAGATAGACTACTAACTGAAGGTATGAGCAAGGTTTGGCAGCGTAGATCAAGCTTAAACAAAGCCCTACTAGAATCTGCTGAACTACTAGGCTGCAAACCTTATGCCAAGCGCCCTAGCCCTGCAGTAGCCGCACTCTACGCCCCTGAAGGCATTGCTGCACCAGCCATAGTAGAAGGCTTTGCTAAACGAAGTCTACGCATTGCAGGTGGGCAAGATCACGCTAAACCTGTCTTATTCAGACCCTCTGTTTTAGGCCCCCATGACGCCTTTGATGTCATAACAGTCGTTTCTTGCTTAGAAGCTGTACTTAAAGACTTAGGACTCGAGTTTGAGTCTGGTGTTGCCGTAAGGCGAGCCCTTAAGCTTTTGGAATGAAGCTTTACCTGGTTAGGCATGCTAAATCAAAGCCAGACCCTAGCTTGCCTGCGGCACAGTGGCAGCTTAGTGAAGATGCTTATGAGGGTCTAGAAGTACTTAGAGACGAGCTTAAACTTAAAAAGATTAACTGTATTGTAACGAGCTCTGAAGAAAAGGCAAAAGCAACTGCTGCGTATCTGGCAAAGCAACTCAATATAGCTTGCTATGAGCAGGCAGGTCTTGAAGAACATCATCGTAGTAGCACTCGTTTTATGAGTAGGGAGCGTTGGTTAGAAACGCTTGCCAGCTTCTTTCAGAAGCCTGATGAGTGTATCTTTGGTGAAGAAACTGCAAATGAGGCAAAGCAGCGCTTTAGTGAGGCAGTCGCTTTAGCTATTTCGATGTATGGCGAGTCAATCGCTATAGTTAGTCACGGTACTGTATTGTCTTTATTTATAGCTGAGCATAATAAGCTTGATGTTTGGTGCGTTTGGCAAAGTTTAAAGATGCCTGACCTGACTGAACTGAATTTACCTAGCTTTAAGCTGACTATCAATAAGAGCGTCTAAACGTTCAAAAGATTGATAGCCTTGATTCATTAAGGTTAAGTCACCGCCTTGACCCAAAATAAGACTAGGAAAACCACGAATACCTAAACTCTGAGTAAAAGAAAAATCCTCATAAGTCAGTGCTTGCATTTCGTCACTAAGCATCGTACTAACAAAGCTATCTGCATCCACATCAAAGTCAGTCAGTAACTCAGCGTAAACATCAGGATGAGTAATATCAAGAGCATCAACATAAAAAGCTTTTTGTAGGGTCTTAAATAAACCAAGGTCGGCCCCAAGTATTTGTTGCCTTAGGGTAACAATAGCTCTTGCTGGTAACTCAGTATCATAAAGCCAGTTTTCCTTGGTCAAAACCTCGCTATTAAAAGTTTGCCCAGATGCTTCTTCAACACTCTGCCAGTGCTGCTGCAAGTACAAGCGCATATCATCATCAAGCACTTTAGCAGCACTACCAGGTCTTAAGCCTCCTACTACTAAATGCACAGGTAAGTCGTACTTTTCTAAAAGACGATCAAAAACAGGGGCAAACCCCCAGCACCACGAGCACATAGGGTCAGCAATATACATAAAGTAATAAGACATAAGCTAAAGTGTAGCAAAGCTCTGCTTAAAGACCCTAAGCTATTGCTAATATTCGACCAACACTAAATATCTTGTATAGCAAGCTTAGTAAAAACGGATGGGCTAAGTTGATGCTGTGTTTAACCTGAAAACTGCTATAGGACTCGCTTCTAGAGAAGCTACGCTCCTGTGCTTCAGGACTGTTCTTGGCTAAAGGCTTTTAAGCGAGAAACATGAAGTACCGAGCGAAGCGTCCGGATAAAACAATTCAGTAGGTTACAAACCTTCTACAGAGGAACTTATTGCAGTTCCATGAAACATTGCA
>CAYGTA010000153.1:0-9948 GCA_964352605.1 uncultured bacterium
AGATCGCGTTTACTTTATTAATAAAGTAAACGGAAATAGTATAACAATTCTTTTGGCTTTTATTTTTAATCAACTAAAGGGCTTAAAGGATTAGCTAAGAAGGCTCTATTCTTGTACTTTAAAGTTTTTAAGACGGCAAGCCAGAATTTTCTTCAGAACTTTCATAGACACTTAAAGGAGGGCAACTACAAACAAAGTTTCTATCTCCAAAAGCATTATCTATACGGTTAACGGTAGGCCAGAATTTATTAAACCTTTGATTCGGGTTTGGAAAGACCGCCTGTTCACGACTATAGGCATGCGTCCAGTCTGTATCCACCAAGTCATCAAGCGTATGCGGTGCATTAACCACAGGGTTATCTTCTAAACTAAAGTGACCTTCTTCAACGGCTCTAATTTCATTTCGGATGCTAATCATTGCTTCAATAAACCGATCAAGCTCGAGTTTGCTCTCTGATTCGGTGGGTTCAATCATCATGGTGCCTATAACCGGCCAGCTCATGGTCGGGGCGTGAAAACCGTAGTCCATGAGTCTTTTGGCTATATCTTGCTCAGTGACGCCACTTTTTTCTTTTATGTCTCTTATGTCTATGATGCATTCGTGCGCTACTAGATCATTTCTACCTTTGTATAAAACAGGGTAATGATTCTCAAGTCGTTTCGCAATATAGTTTGCATTTAGAATGGCAAGTTGTGTAGCTTCTTTGAGACCTTGTGCACCCATGAGTCTTATGTAAACCCAGCTAATGGTTAAGATTAAAGCGCTGCCAAAAGGTGCTGCACTTACAGCAGATTGGTCTTTGAGTGGGCCTTCAAACGGAGCTACTGCATGATTTGGCAGGTGGGGTGCAAGGTGACTCTTAACTCCAATAGGACCCATACCTGGTCCACCTCCACCATGAGGAATGCAGAAGGTTTTATGCAAATTTAGGTGCGTCACATCTGCACCAATGGTTGCTGGGTTAGTCAGACCGACTTGAGCATTTAGGTTTGCGCCATCCATGTAAACCTGACCGCCTGCCTCATGTATCATTTCGCAAACGCTTTTAACGCCTTCTTCAAATACGCCATGGGTACTTGGGTAGGTGAGCATAAGTGCTGAAAGGTTATCTTTATGCTTTTCAATTTTTTCTTGTAAGTCGATTAAATCAATATTACCCTCTTGATCTGTTTGTACCACGACAACATCTAAGCCCATCATGGTTGCGCTCGCTGGGTTCGTGCCGTGGGCTGAGCTTGGTATTAAACAAATATTTCTGTGACCTTGACCGTTGCTTTCTTGGTATCGCCTTATCGCCAAAAGCCCTGCGTACTCACCTTGTGCACCTGAGTTTGGTTGCATACTCATAGCATCAAAGCCAGTTATTTCGCATAGCATCTCAGCTAAGTCATCAATCATTTTACGGTAACCAATCGTTTGATCATGTGGTGCAAACGGATGGATATTAGCAAATTCAGGCCAACTAACCGCTTCCATTTCGGTTGTCGCATTGAGCTTCATGGTGCAAGAACCCAGCGGAATCATGCCATGAGTTAAAGAAAAATCTTTATTCTCAAGTAATTTTAAATAACGAAGCATATTTGTTTCAGACTGATGCCGATTAAAAACATGATGCGTTAAAAAGCTCGAGTGTCGCTCGAGTTCTTGGGGTATGCCTTGTTTTGGTTTGTTGCTTTGTTTCGCAGCAAAGATTTCTAAGATGAGATCAACATCTTTTTGCGTGGTTGTTTCGTCTAAGCTTATGCCGATAGCGTCATTTAGTAATCGAAAATTTACGCCTTTGGCTAACGCCTCTTTATTTATTGCTTCAACATTTTCGCTAATAATGGTAATGGTGTCAAACCAGCTATCGTGTTTGAGTTGATAGCCTGCTTCTTCAAGGCCAGTAGCTAGCTTGCTTGTTAATTCATAAACTTTGTTGGCTATTGCTTTTAGACCTTCTGGACCGTGGTAGGTGGCGTAGAAGCCTGCTATGTTGGCGAGCAAAGCTTGTGCTGTACAAATATTTGAGGTTGCCTTTTCGCGGCGAATGTGCTGCTCTCTTGTTTGCATTGCCATACGTAAAGCGGTTTTACCTCGGCTGTCTTGACTTACACCAATGATGCGACCTGGGGTTGAGCGCTTAAACTTATCTCTGGTTGCAAAAAAGGCTGCGTGGGGGCCACCAAAGCCCATAGGTACACCAAAACGCTGACTGTTTCCAATGACAACGTCAGCATCAAATTCTCCTGGGGGTGTGAGTTTTACTAGGGCAAGAAGGTCAGTGGCCACACAGACCAAAGCTTTTTGCTCGTGTGCTTTTTCAATGATTGCTTTTGGGTTTCGCAGCTCGCCTGTGCTACTTGGGTATTGCAACAAAACACCAAACACGTCTTGGCCTTCTAAATCATGTTCTGGGTTGCCAAGCATTAATTCAAAGCCTAAGTAAGTAGCTCTCGTTTTTAGAACATCAAGCGTTTGTGGATGCACATCATTTGCAACAAAAAAGGAATCAGATTTTGATTTTGAAGAGCGTTTACAGAGGGTCATTGCTTCTGCTGCAGCGGTCCCTTCATCTAAGAGTGAAGCATTAGCAATTTCCATACCCGTTAAATCCATAACCATTTGTTGATAGTTTAGTAAGGCTTCTAAGCGTCCTTGGGCTATTTCTGCTTGGTACGGGGTGTATGCTGTGTACCACCCTGGGTTTTCAAGTACGTTCCTTTTTATTACGGCTGGTAAATAGGTATTTGAATACCCCATACCAATAAAGGACTTATTGACTTTGTTTTGCTCGGCTAGCCTTTTGAGATCTGCTAAGACTTCGTGCTCTTCTTTTGCGGTTGCCAATGACATGGATTCGCTTAGCAAAATTCCTTGTGGTACTGTTTTTTTTGTTAACGCTTCAAGGCTAGCTAGCCCTAGGCTGCCTAACATATCAGCGGTTTCTTGTTGGTCAGGGCCGTTGTGCCTTTTTACAAAAGGAGCTGCTTGGTTTGGGCTTGTTGAATGACTCAATTTAAATCTCCTAAATAGGAATAAGATACCAAATCTTAATTTTTCTCATAGTGCATGCACTATTTCAGCTAAGAATAAAACGGAACCCCAAAATAATCAAGAAGTACAGCTAACAATTGACCTAAACTTAAAAAACACTCGAGTTCCAAAATTTAGACTTAGTAGCGCCTAATCGCACATAAAACCATAACTCAGCGCTACACGATTAATTCAGTTTAATATTAAACTCGCAGAAAAACCCTCCAGCCCCCGTAACCACTCAGACAAAACAAGTTTAAAGCGTTTAGAGCAAACCTCCTAGCACCAAAGAAACAGCAAAAATGGCTAGCAATTCATAAACCAAACTACCCACCAGCTATATAATCAGACATACAGTAAAGAAAGCTCGAGTTTTAAAAAGCGCTTTTAGATGAAAGATGTTTAGGTTGATTACGTGATTAGAATTTCAGACGGTAGGTTTCTTGATGGCCTCAATAGGTCTGTTCATTTTCGCGGCGTCAATCTTGGGGGCAGTAGCAAACTTCCTTTTGGCATTGCCAGTCACCATAAACAAGGCCTGAACAATAAGGATGAGATATCTTTTGTGGGTCGGCCTTTTCCTCTTGAAAACGCCGATGAACACTTTTTGCGACTAAAGACATGGGGCTTTAATCTCATTCGTTTTGTGGTTACTTGGGAAGCTATTGAACATGCTGGCTTAGGCAAATACGACCAAACTTACCTAGATTATGTTCGTGTTCTGCTTGAAAAGGCTGCAAGTTATGGTTTTTATATTTATATTGACCCTCATCAAGATGCCTGGAGTCGCTTTTCAGGTGGAGACGGTGCCCCCGCTTGGACTTTAGAAATAGCAGGTTTTGATGTGGACGCCTTAGCTGAAACAGGTGCCGCTACTCTACACGCAATTCATGGTAGTCCTTTTCCTCATATGATTTGGGGTACAAATTATGGCAAATTAGCCAGCGCTACTATGTTCACCCTATTCTGGGCAGGTCGAGAGCTTGCCTCTAAAACCCATTATCAAGGAAAGTCTATTCAAGATGTCTTGCAAGAAAGTTATATTGCTGCGTTCTCTAAATTAGCCAATACTCTAAGTCATATTCCTAATGTCATTGGCTATGGTGTTATGAATGAACCCTCAGCAGGCTTTATTGGTGTCAAAGACTTAAGAACAAAAGCTCATAGTCTTTTGTTGCGCGGTCCCTCACCCTCTGTTTTGCAAGCTATGGGGTTAGGTGCTGGTCTAAGCCAAAACATTGAGGTCTGGGAACTTGGCCCAACAGGTTTACGTTTAAAACATGTAGATGAATTTAATAAAAACAATCGATCTGCTTGGCATGCTAGTAAACTAGATATCTGGCAGCAAAATGGCGTTTGGAAACGAACAAACAATCAAATTGAGCTTTTAAGACCTCAGCACTTTAGTCATATAAAGGGCAAAAAAATACAATTTTACCGTGACTTCTATATCCCCTTTGCTCAACGCTATATGAGCTCTATAGATGCCCAGCAGCCAAGCACAAACTTTTTTGTTGAAGGTATTCCAGCAGATAGCAATCTCTATTGGCCAGCGCCAAAAACCGAAACTGAAGTTATAGCTAAGACCGATTTCCCTGTTGTTCACGCACCCCACTGGTATGACGTTGCTACGCTCATTACTAAGCGCTTTTTACCTTGGCTTTCTTTTGATGCTCAGGAACAAAAAATCATTTTTAGCCAGTACTGGATTAAGAGAGTCTTCAAAAGGCAACTAGAAGCCATGAAACGGGTTTCTAAAGAACAAATGAATAACGCAGCAACCCTCATTGGTGAAGTCGGCATTCCAATGGATTTAGAGAACAAAAAAGCGTTTAAATCAGCTAATTACCAAACCCAAGTAGCAGCTTTAGATAATTCCCTAAACACCTTAGAAAAAAGCCTTTTGAGCTACTGCATCTGGAATTACACCGCTGACAACAGCCATACCTACGGAGATGGCTGGAACGCAGAAGATTTCTCTATTTACTCCGCGCAAGAACCCTTTGAAGCTGTAGCACCTAACTTACCCCAACGAGACCTGTATTTGGGTGGCCGTGCCTTAGCAGCTTTTATTCGACCTTACGCCCCACATGTAACAGGAAACGTAACAAAAATGCAGTTTGATTTAAAAAGAAAAACCTTTGAACTTAGCTTTACAACTAATCCTAATGCTAAGTTAGAAGAAAAAGACAAATTAAATCAGCAAGCAAGCATCATTTATTTACCTTCATTTCACTATTTAAATGGCTACAGTACTACCTTGTCAGATGGCGAACTCATCAAAAAAGGAACGCAAGAACTCCACTACTACCCAAATTTAGAGCTAAGCGAGCACACTGTAGTTATTAAGGCCAGCAAATAATTCATAAAAGCTTTTGCCCTCTAATACAACAAACTATGCTCTAAACAGTTTAGAGTATCAAGGTGAAGCTAAGCCCCCAAACGTTACTCAATGCCTACTGCCAAGGCGTTTTCCCAATGGCGCATCCAGAAGAAAACAATGCCATTTACTGGTATGACCCAGACCCCCGCACAATACTGCCATTAGACAACTACCATGTACCCAAACGTTTAAGAAGAATTCTTAAGCAAAACATTTTTGAAATACGCTACAGCACAAACTTTGAAGCAGTCATAAGGGCTTGCTCAGAAAAATATGGCCCAAACCGCTCGAGTACTTGGATTAGTGAAGATATTATTCAACTTTACACTGCCCTTCATCATTACGACTATGCCCAGTCGGTTGAGTGCTACCAGCAAGACAGATTAGTCGGAGGTGTTTATGGTGTTTCTGTAGGTGGTCTTTTTGCAGGAGAAAGCATGTTTAGTCGCGTACCAAACGCAAGTAAAGTTGCGCTAGTGCATCTACTAGAACATCTTAATAAGCAGGGCTTTAGTTTGTTTGATGTGCAGTTTACCAACCCTCACTTACTGCAATTTGGGGTTCAAGAAATACCTCGAGATGACTACCACCAAAAACTCGAGCTTGCTTTGCAGCAGGATATACGGTTTTTGTAAGCTTTTTGTAAGAAAATAAGCACTATGCTGTGAGGAATCTAACTGAAAGGTGTCTTTTATGCTCGAGCGTTCCGAATTTGATCCCGTTATTACTGATACTAAATCTAACCGTCACTGTTTTAATGAGTATGAACTTAATCTAGAAAGCGAAGATAGCATTGACGCTTTGATAGTTAGGGGTCGTCTTTTACATCAGCAAAAAACACTTGGAGCTTTAACTGTAATTAGCGATCATAAAAGTGCCGGTATGAGCAACATTGTTGAAGTTGATGAAAACGGATGTTTTGAAACGCGCTTGAGAAAAAATGACGATTATACGCTTAGGTTTTTAAGTGACGATAATAGTTACTCAATTGATTTAGGTAACTAACAAGCGACTCCAAAGCACGCTTTAAATTTAGCCCTTAGGGCTAAATTTGCTGACCTTAACACCAATCAAATACTTAATCTTTCGCTTAAGACGCTAAAAGTATGACTTCAGATATTCAAACCAACGGCAACCCCTTTCAGTCTGTTGCAACTCCCATCAGTAGCGAAAAGGAACTATTAGAAACCTTCACGGAATCCTGAGCAGCCTAAGCCCACCACTGAAACACAGCCTATAGCAGCTTTCAAGTAAAACACGACATCAAGCTAGTAGATCAGTTTTTACTCAGCTAGCTCGGCATTTAAAAACTGCAAACGTTTTAAATTCAAAAGGCTATATAAACCGAAACTTTACGACTGAAAGTTAAATTTTGCCTTAAACTGAACGCATGAACGTCACCTTTGCTTTGGACTTAGGCTTTTGAGCTACAAACAACGCAAAAGCACCCTGAGTTTTGACCGCGGCACCCTCATTTTGCATCCTCCACCAAAAGGCAAAGCGTGGCTCGAGTTTGTAACATGGGATGACCGAATAGAGAAATTCCGAATTCCTGCCTTGCAGTACCGCAGTTTCTTAGAAGCCATGCACACTGAAGGCACTGACATTCAAGATGCGGCAAAAGCCTACAGTAGCTTAGAATTAAATCAAGAGAAAAAACTCGAGCCTTTTAAACATCAATCTGAAGCTATTAGCGCTTGGAAAAAGTCTGGACGCCGTGGTTTGGTAGTCCTACCTACAGGTGCTGGCAAAACGTTTGTAGCGCAATTAGCCATGCAAGAAACACCACGTAGCACGCTTATTTTGGTTCCCACCTTAGACTTATTGCACCAGTGGTACGCAAATCTTGAAGCAAGTTTTCCTGAACAAACGATAGGTCTACTCGGCGGTGGTTCGAGGGATGAAAGCAAGATCCTAATTTCCACATACGATAGTGCCGCTATTAATGCCGAGCGGCTAGGCAACAAATACGCGTTACTTATTTTTGATGAATGCCATCATCTACCTGGTGATTTCACAAAAACCATAGCTGAGTACTCCCTTGCGCCTTACCGATTAGGCTTAACAGCCACACCTGAACGCAGTGACGGTCGAGAAGCAGATTTAACAAGCTTAATAGGTCCCATCGTTTATAGAAAAAACCCCGAAGATTTAGCAGGAAATGCCTTATCTGAACACAAAATAAAACAAATAAAAGTCACCCTCTCAAAAGAAGAACGACTCGAGTATGATGCTTGTATTTTTCAGCGAAATAGTTTTTTGCAGACTAAAAATATTTTTTTAGGTTCACTAAATGGTTGGCAGCGTTTTGTGGCGGCGAGTGCTCGCTCTTCTGAAGGTAGGGCAGCCATGCTTGCTCACAGGCAAGCAAGAAAGCTGGCCTTTGGTACTGAGGCGAAGATTCGGGTTCTATATGAGCTTTTAGCCGAGCACAAGCAAGACCGCATTCTTATCTTTACAGATGATAATGCAACCGTTTACAAGATATCGCAGGAGCTCTTAATTCCTGCCATAACGCATCAGAGTAAAGTTAAAGAAAGACATGTCATTCTTCAAAATTTCCGTGAAGGTATCTACCCGCGTGTCGTCACTTCCCGTGTGCTAAATGAAGGAGTAGATGTACCCGAAGCCAACGTTGCTATTGTTCTGTCAGGTACAGGCTCAACACGTGAGTACATTCAGCGACTCGGGCGTATTTTGAGAAAGGGTGAAGGAAAGCTAGCCATGCTGTACGAAGTTATTGCTGAAAATACATCTGAAGAAAATACATCCAGACGGCGTCGCCAAAAACCCACAGTCGCCAAAACAAAAACCGAAAGACCCGATAAACCTGAAAAACAAAGTGATTTGTTTAATAAAATAAATAGCGAAGAAAGCTTAAGTTTTGACGATTTATAAGCTAAGGAGCAGGCCACTTAACAACCGGCACAACTAACTTCAATCTTTAAAGGCGCAATAATAGCATCATGCTGCCAAGCGACCTACTAATTCACCGTTATAATGGCGAAGAAATCATTCCTAAAAAACTCGAGCTTAGTTCTAAAATGCTTGGCTTGGCATCAGAAATCATTGAGCTTTTTGCTGGCTGTCAAGGTGAAAAACGTGCTGAGCTGGATGATAGACTTTTAGCACTTGAGGGTGAAGCAACTAATTATCGTGTAAAGCGCGGCTTGGCGCATTTATTGACCAATGGGTTTTGTGAATTTGAAACGATTAGTCCTTTAGATCCTCCTTTATTGCGGGAGCGAGCTTTTGCCTTGTCAGCAAAGCATGTTCCTAGCTTAAGCACAACTGAGAGTCTTTTATCAGGGCTTGCAGCCATTTTAAGTGAAGAGCTAGCCAAAGATATTCACATAACTCAAGTTAAAGAAGGTCTATATGCTGATTTACGCGAAAACGCTATATTAACAAGTTTTGATGCACCCTCAGCTGAGGCTCTGCTTCACCGGTACAACTTGTCACAAGTACAAGGCATTTTGTACCGTGCTAAAGAAATAGTCATAACTGCACACAGAAATGTACCAGGGGAATATAAACAATTATTTCGCTATTTAAAACTCTTTGGCTTAATGGCCTACATTGAAGGTGATGTAGACCATGGCTTCAGCATAACCATTGACGGTCCCGCAAGTCTTTTTGGCAGCAGTACTCGCTATGGCACTGACATAGCTAAGTTCTTACCCGCCTTATTAAACGTAACAAAGTGGGATATGCAAGCAAACCTCATACCAAGACAACTTTATGATGGCACACCAGCCGCTGCAAATTTCAATATAAATAGCGAATGTGGCCTAGTGTCTCACTACAAAAAAGCTAAAGAGTATGACAGCATGATTGAAGAAGCATTTGCCAAACGATGGCAAAGCACAAAAACAGACTGGATACTAGAGCGTGAGGTTGAGCTTTTACCTATTCCAGGTAGTGTTATGGTGCCTGACTTTCGCTTTGTGCATCCTGACGGTCGAGATTTTGTGTTTGAGATTGTGGGTTACTGGCGTCCTGAGTATCTAAAGAAAAAATTTGCTCAAGTGGCAAAATCAGGTATTAATAACATGATATTAGCGATTTCTAACAGGCTCAATTTAGAAAAAGCAGGCGTTAAGGTTGAAAATGTCATGGCTGATATTGTGTGGTTTAAGGAAAAAATCCTACCAAAAGATGTCTTAGCTATTTTGAACTAAAAAAGAACTCCCTCCTAAGAAGAAGGGAGTTGACCACCACAAACATAGTTTAAATCAAGTTCAAACCGCAAAAACCGCAAGCGTCACAAATTCTTACAAAAATCTTACTCGAGTGTTTTTGAGGGTTGCAAAAGCCTATATATATAGCCTTTTGCATTTAAAACGTTTGCAGTGTTTTATACTACGCTGAAGTATAAATGTCGCACTGCTTTATAATTCCGACCTTGCCGACGTAGTCGAGACAGGCTTGGGGAGTACGCTCTGCCTCACTCAGTTTTTTGACACGATTAAATCAGTTGAGTATTAATTGCTAAACTAGGTGAGTAAAAACAGATGGACTAAGTCGATGCTGTGTTAAAGATGAAAAC
>CAYGTA010000154.1:0-9930 GCA_964352605.1 uncultured bacterium
TAGTGTAGTTGTTGCTCCTATAGTGAACAGCGATTCACCGTACCCCGTATTTATACTAGTAGAACGGTAAATAGCACCTATGCCGCCACCTGCATAGAGACCTTCACTGGCATTTGGATTAAGCGAAAACAAACTATCAACGCCTGCATTTACTGCAAAGCCAAAAATTGGATTAATACCTAGACGAAATCTTAAATCCCCACCATCTCCAAAGGCATTAAAACCATATTTTACGTTCACTATCGGAAGGCCACCTGTTACGCTAATATATTGCTGAAAGTTTGAATCTTCGGCTTCTGGGTTCTCTTCTTGAGAAATGGCAAATGAAAACAAAACAACTAAAACTAACACTAAAATGTGACGCATGATTCCTCCAATACAGCTTGAAATTCTTTCACTATCTATAGTAGTTTGATTCATCACTACTATCATGATTAGCGAATAAGCCTATTTTTAGGAGAGTTTTTTAGCCTACACTGTTAGTCAGAATTAACCTGACAATAGCTCTATAATGCCTAAGTTTCCACTGTTCTAACATCGATTAAAGATGTTGCTATTGAAGTGCGAAGCGTAATGCCTAATGAAAATATTCCCGCTTCACTTAGCTTAAACAAATTGGCACACAAGCGGCACACAAAAACAAAACAAACGCAGTAGCTTTTAAACTACTGCGTTTGTTTTTTACGTCTGTTATGACGTTTGATTTGGCTCGGCGGGTAGGGGTCGAACCTACGACCGATCGGTTAACAGCCGATTGCTCTGCCACTGAGCTACCGCCGAACGAAGCTCTAATTAAGCGACGAGTAGTGTATCAGACTTAAGCTTATTTGGCAAGTTTATTTTTCAACTTTTGGCGTTTTAGTAATTCACTTCCTTTATAAACTAGGCTTTTAAGATTTTTGCATTGAGAAACTTTTTCTGAGCCTAAGGTGAACAATGCTACTTTTGGCGTTAACTAGCTGCTGAAGCCTTTTTGCTCACAATAAATAAATTAGAAATAAGGTATTCTTTTCTCATGAAAAGCACAACACATGCGCATATTGCTTTAGCGCATCTTCACCTTTGGACACATGGTGAAGGTCGCGGTACCTACAGCGCTCGAGTGCTTAATGAGTGCTTGCTTAGCTTGGCGGGGGAGCAGCAAGTAGATTTGTCTAGTATGTCTGTTTTAGATCAGCAGCAAAGAACGTGGTTGGCTGAAGTTATTTTTGGACTCGAGCATCTTAAGCGCTCTGAACTGAAAAGTGCTGCGGGTGTGATTGAAGATCCTATTATTTTGATTTAAGGGATTGTGTTGCGGTATTCTTAAGCTCTGAGGAGGTTGAGAATATGCGGTTTGTTGTTTGGTTTGTTCGTATTGTGGTTGCAGTTGTTGTTTTGTTGGGGGCTGCGCTTGCAGTTGTATTTGCATTGTCGAATGCACGTATTAATAAAACCTATGTTATTCCTGAATCTAATTTAGTTGTTTCTAGTGATGCTGACGCGGTAATGCGCGGTGAGCATATTGCAGTGATTCGTGGCTGTCTAGATTGCCACGGAAGCAGCGCTGAGGGTAAAGTTTTTATTGACGCTGCGCCTATGTTTGCGCGTATTGTTGCGCCTAACTTAACGGCAGGTGAAGGTGGCATAGCTCGTAGTTATAGTGATGAAGATTGGGTGCGAGCCATTCGGCATGGTGTAAGGCAAAATGGTAAGTCTCTCTATTTTATGCCTGCTGAAGAATTTGCAGTTATGAGTGAGCAAGATTTAAGTGATTTAATTGCTTATTTAAAGCAACTCGAGCCTGCTGATTCTGACTTACCGACTAATCTTATTGGGCCTATTGCGCGGGGTCTTTTATTGGCTGGTCAGTTTCCTCTTTTGCCTGCTGAGGTGGTTGATCATGAGGCGAGTATTCCGACGGCTACGCCTTCAGGTGTGACACTGGCGCACGGTGAGTACCTAGCGGTTACGTGTACCGGTTGTCATGGGCAGATGCTCTCTGGTGGGCCTTTGCCGGGTAGTAGTGAGGGTGATCCTGTACCTACTAATTTAACGCCGCATGAGACTGGCTTGGCTGCTTGGTCTGAAGCTGATTTTGTTAAGGCCATGCGTGAGGGGTTAAGGCCAGATGGTAGTGACTTAGATGCTTTTATGCCGTGGCAGGGCATTACTTCAAAAATGAAGGATGATGAGTTAGCTGCCTTGTGGCTTTATTTGCAGAATATAGATGCGGTTGCTGCGGGAAATCGTTAATTAAGTTGTTTTTCTTTGAGTTCTTCAAGTAGACTTTTGGCAACTTCAACTTCGTTCCAAGGCAGGGTTTCATGACTGCGCTCTAGGCTGTTCTCATGCCCTTTGCCTGCAAGTAAAACGGTGTCACCTGCTTTAGCTAGATGCAGGGCTAACTTTATGGCCTTGTATCTATCTGGAATGGTCCAGTAGGTTTTGGTTGCGTTGCCACCTGCATGAATAGCGCCATTTGCTATATCTATAAGAATGGTAATGATGCTTTCAGAACGACTGTCCTCTTCGGTGAAAATGCCAATATCCGCGTGGGTTTGGCTAAGTTTACCTAACTGAGGTCGCTTGACAGGATCGCGCTCACCTGCCGCGCCAATAACCACAATGAGTTGACCTGTAGTTATGGGTCTGAGTGTTGTAAGTACTTTTTCAAGAGATGCTGGTGTGTGCGCAAAGTCGACAATCACTTTAAAAGGTTCATTTTGAACACTCTGCATACGGCCTGGTACACCTTCAAAGCTTGCCAAGTGCTTAATAATCTCAGGAATGCTTAAGCCTGCTTGATGCGCAGCTGCCATAGCCGCTAGAGCATTATGGATGTTGTAGTCACCCACCATAGGCAGCATGACCTCAAAGCGCTCCTCTTGACCAAATTGTTTTACATAAAGACTAAAGAGTTGCCTACTACCAATGGCTTTAGGGTATTTAGCTTGCCAGTCAGCCTTTTCTGAAAAGCCATAAGACAAACTGCTTCGTGAAGCGTCAGCAAAAAAATGGTAATTTGCATCATCCCGATTAAGGATCGTTATGTTAGAGCGCCTGCAAAGCTCGAGCTTTGCTTCTCGGTAGGCTTCAAAGGTTTCATGGAAGTCTAGGTGTTCTGGGGTTAAGTTCGTAAAAATGCCTAGATCAAAACTAATTTCATCTAGACGATGTTGTGCAAAACCGTGAGAGCTGGCTTCTAAAACCAAGTGTGAACACTGAGCATCTCTAAATTGAGCTAGTAAAGCTTGTATTTCGGGAGCTTCAGGGGTTGTAAAATGCCCTTCAAGCTCGAGTTTTTTGTTGGCAATTTTGGTTGCTGCGGTGCTAAGCAGTGCTGTTTTGTAGTGTTGTGAGAGTAAGTGGTGCAGCATAAAAGAGGTGGTTGTTTTGCCGTCAGTACCAGTTACACCAAAGGTGGTAAAAGTTTGGTTAGGGTGGCGGTGAAACGTGGCAGCTAGTTTGGCAATAGCTACTTTTGCGTTTTCTACTTGAATGTAAGGCACACCAAATAAGCGTGTTTCATCTTTTTCGCCCACAATGGCAATAGCACCTTTTTTGACGGCCTCTTCAGCAAAACCATGACCATCTACTTTAAGACCAGAGCGTGCTACAAATACAAAGCCTTTTTGAATCACGCGGGTATCTTGAGCAATGCCTGTCACATTGGCATTCAAGTTTCTTTCAATACCAAGTGCATGTTCAAGTAGAAACGCTAAATTCATAAGACAGCTTTAACCAATCCGTAATTTGCTAAGTTACTATGCAGGGCTTGTAAATGCGTGTCATTAAGTAAAAAATCGGTGGTATCGGCATTAACAACTAGCACGTGCGACAAATCATAACCATACATAAAGCGTTCGTAAAGCACATTTAACCTTTTTAAATAGTTTTCTTCGATAGTCTGCTCATAATTACGACCTCGTTGCTTAATGCGAGCTTGTAACGTTGATACGCTCGCTTTTAAATAAATAAGCAAATCAGGGGGTCTAAGCGTATTACGAATAGCCTCATACATCTGCATATAGGTAGCATAATCACGCTTAGATAAAATGCCTTCTTCAAATAAATTAAGCGCAAAAATAGCGGCATCCTCATAAATGGTGCGATCTTGAATAATGCGACTTGCAGGGTTCACCTGAAGCAAATGTTGCTCTAAGCGCTTCGCTAAAAAAAACATTTGTGAATGAAACGCAAAGCGACGCATATCTTTATAAAAATCTTCAAGATAAGGATTCTCATCAACCGCTTCAAAGACAGGCTCGAGTTTGTAGTGTTCAGATAGCAGCTTTGTTAGTGTGCTTTTTCCTGAACCAATATTGCCAGCAATAGCTATATACATTAATTTAAGAAGAGAAAAGAAAGTGAATCATGCTTTAAGCGGCTTGAGCAAATTGCAAGATTTCGTTTATTAAATCATCTCGATCATGTGGGTTATTAACAAAGTCAAATTTTGAAGCGTCAATAGTATGAACACGTCCTGTGTAGGTCGTAAAGTAATCATCGTAAGCTTGACTTAGTTGCCTTAAGTAAGCTGCTTTCATGTTGCGCTCAAAACTACGGTCACGTTTAGCAATACGTTGTAGCAGTAAATCAGGTTCTGCTTTCAAATAAATAACCACATCAGGCTGCGTGAGTTTAGGGCTAAGTTGCTCATAGAGTTCTTTGTAAAGCTCCCACTCGTGTTTAGATAAATTCATGCTTGCAAAAATAAAATCTTTATCAAAAAAATAGTCACTCACGGTATGCTGAAAAAACAGGGCACCCTGATTAAGGTCTTGCACTTGCTTATAACGAGATAACAAAAAGAAAACCTGAACTTTAAACGCGTACGCTTCAGGGTCACTATAAAAAGGAGCAAGAAACGGGTTTTCCTCGACAACTTCATGCATAACTCGAGCATTGAGTTCTTCAGCTAGTAGCTTACTTAAGCTGGTTTTACCTACACCAATAGGCCCTTCAATCGTTATATAAGACAACGCCCAAACCTCCTAAAGCCAAAGTATACCTTGTTAAGCTTGACTGAAGTTTACAACAAAATGCTTAAAGCAGGTCTTGAAAATGTTTAAAGCAAGTCTTGAAAATGTTTAAAGCAAGTCTTGACTTTTGTTTGCTTCTAAAGCAGGTCGTTGTTTAGCTTTTCGTTTTCTTCTCTTGCGTTTACGCTTAGGCTTTTGCTCAACAGGGCGAATAAGCTTTAACTGATGCTCATAATGACTGCGGTTAAGTATCCACCAGTTATTAGCTGCACTTTTAAAGCCAAGTTGACCGTAATTAGCCTCATCTTGTAACTGTAAAGCTGTTAACTCTAAATGCTCAAAAGCAATCTGAATCGCGGCTTTTAAAAGCGCTTCTTTAGCCCAAAAAAGCAAACACTGATTAGTTGTTTTAAAAGATAGATGCGCTACTTTACTTTCAGAAGCAGTACGCAAAAGCATACTAATGCCTTCAGAGGAAGACAAAACACAACTTTTACCTTCAAAGCCATTACTAGAAACAGTCAAACCCGCAAAGCTTACTTGGTAACGTGGCAGCGGCTCAGGGTACTGACTGTCATACAAAACAGACAAGTCATTCATAAGTTCAACAAGACGCAACTTAGCCCTATCACGCTCACGCTCTGTTAACAAAGCAGGATCAAGCAAACGCTGCTCGAGTGTTAGTCGTTCTAACTCTAAATCTTCTAAATGCGCTTCAAAATTGACTTCATTTGGCTGTTCTATAGGTTCAACAAAAGGCATTGCTTCGATTTGTTTATTGCCTTTAAAGTAACCCTCTAAACCACCACGGTAGTGTATTAGCTCAGCATTTTCTAAAGCCCAAACTTTAGTACATAAGCTTTGCACCAGCATTTCGTCATGCGTGGCAAGCACCAAAGCAGCTTGGCTATCTTGCAGGGTTTGTTCAAGCATTTCGATCATGCCAATATCAAGGGCATTGCTGGGTTCATCAAGCAAAATTAAGTTAGCTTCACTCGCAATAAGCTTCGCTATACCCGCCCTAGCACGCTGCCCAGTTGAAACTTCATTTGGCATTTTATGCCAAAAATCAGCCCTTAAATCAACCAAAGCCAAAAGCATTTTGGCACGCTCACGACTCACCAAAAACTCGAGTTGCTCCAAAATGCTTAGATCATCTTGCAAACCCCTACTGTGCTGATCAAAGTAATAAAGTTTAGTATCTTTATGCCAGTAGCTGTCTACCTTCGGGTTATCAGAAGAAAGCTCACCCGCTAGTAACTTAAGCAGCGTACTTTTACCTGAACCGTTAGCGCCAAGGAGCGCAATGCTGTCAGCAGCATAAATTTGAAGCTGTGCGTCTTGCACGATGAGCGTATCTTCAAACTGTTTTCTTAAGTGTTTAAAAGAAAGCAGTAAGCCTTTAGCTTCTCGGCTGTTAAGTGTCATTTGCTTTGTTTGCTCGTTTGTTTCTTCAACAGTTGCAGATTTAGCTAAGCCTGCCATTAGTTTCTTACGTCTTTTTTCGGCCTTCTGAAAGGCAGGTGCAGTGTAGCTTTGCCGTAGTTTTTGCTCTTGTTTAGCTTGTGTCTGACGATGCTTCTTACGTGTCTTTTTTGTAATTAAGAGTTGTGCTTTGTAAGCCTCATAGTTACCTTTGTAGCTAACAAGTTTGTCGTTTTCAAATACCAATAGCTTGGTGCAAACTGCATTGAGTAAAGCCCGGTCATGAGATGCCAAAAGAAGGCCACCTGAATAGCTAAGCAACTTCTTTTGCAAGTAACGCTTCATGCTTACATCTAAGTGATTAGTCGGTTCATCTAAGAGCAAAACATCTGCTTGCCTAGCTAACGCCATGGCCAACTTAAGCCGCATGCGCTCCCCACCTGACAAAGACGCAACAGACTGCAAAAGCCACTCCCCCTCAAAACCAAACTCAGCCAAGTGACGCTTCAACGTCAACTCAGCCTCATAGCCACCCTTTGCCTCAAACAAAGCTGCCAAACGCCCATAGCTTTCCAAATCAGCTTTACCTGCAGCCAAACGTGCCTCTTCAGCACGCAACTCACGCTCGAGTTCTTTTAGGGGTTCTAAAGCCTCTAAAGCTGCTTGCCATAAACTTAAGTTTTTATTGAGCGAATCATCTAACAAATACAGGCTATTGGCAGGTGCAAGCACAAAATGGCCATCGGTTGCTTTTAGCTGCCCTGCAAGAATTTTAAGTAAACTACTTTTGCCCACACCATTGTTACCAACAAGCCCAACACGCTCACCCACACTAAGGCTAAACGAAGCACCATAAAAAAGTTCTCTAGCTTCTAAGTAAAGACTAAGTGATTTGGCTTCTAAAAGACGGTCATCCATGTTTGCTTTTAGTTTAGAGCAAGCATAAGGAATAGATGTGTAGGCTGGAGAGAAGGAAGAAGGAAAATTGAAGATTAGAAAATACTTTCCACTTTCCACTTTCTACTTTTCATTGTTTGGGCTCGTTGCTCATTGCTTTCCACTTATTGCTCTAGCGCAGTATATCTACCGGATTTAAGCTACTGGCTCGTCTGGCTGGAATAATGCCGGCCAGAATGCTGGTTACCAGTGAAACCGTGCACACCCAAATGAAATCAAATGCCTGCATATCTACAGGTAGAGCAGTAATGAAATACAAGTCACCGGGGAGCGGGAAGGGCTTAACTTGAAAGTAAAAGCTAATTAAAAAACCAAGGAGCGCACCAACAAGCGTGCCTGTACCGCCAAGCAAAAAACCCTCAAGCATAAAAGTGCTTAAAATTTGATTTTGAGATGCACCCATGGCCCTCAAAATAGCTATTTCTTCTGTTTTTTCAGCAACAGTCAAGATAAGAATATTGGCTATACCCATAGCAGCAACCAAAACAATTAAGAAAATAACCAGACTAATAAGGGCCTTTTGCATACGAAGTTGATCTATAAGCCCACCAAAAAGATTTTGCCAAGAGTATGCTAACAGACCCGTTTCAGCCATGAGTTGCTGAGCAACCCGATTGGCATTATCAGCATTAGCCACGCGAATGTGATAACCCGAAATATTTCCCTCTTCACGTAAATAAGCTTGCAGCGTAGGAATAGAGGTATACGAAACAATCGCATCTATGAGCTCATTACCTGCCCGAAAGGTATCAACCACCTCAAAGCGTTGCCGGCGCTGCTCAGGGTTAAGCACAAAGACTTCATCACCCGGAATAACACCAAGCTGCCTAATGCCCAAAGAACTACCCAAAACAATAGCCTCCCTGCTACTAAGCGCATCAGCCTGCCTTGAAAGTTCAGCTAAATCAGTTAGTACCTTAGACTCGAGTATGGGGTCTATACCTATAAGCCTTGTGTAGCCTTGAGTGCTGCTAAGACCTAAATCTGCATTGGCACGCCGAAAAATAAGCACATTGGTTTCTATAAAAGGTGCGACTGCTTCTACCTCTGGATGTTCTAAAATGGCTGCCATTTGAGCATCGCTTTCAGGGATAGTGTCACCAGCTCGAGCGCTTAAGGTTATGTGAGGCGTAGCTTTCAGCGTGCTGCGGACGAGTTCGGCAATAAAGCCATTAGTTAGGGATAACGCCACAATGAGCGCCATGACACCTACGGCTACACCAAGTACAGTGAGTAAGCTCTGTAAAGCACGACGGCGAATGTGCCGTAAAGCTAAGAAAAGGGGAAAGGGTTGCACAGTGTTAGTTTACCTAATGGGGTGCAGGCTGTGGGGGATGAGTTAAGAAAGGAGCGGGTGAAAAGTGGAAAAAACCTGCTCATCTTCTTTCTCTATTCACATGAAATCGTCAGCAAAGCAACCTTTAAGCCTTAAATAATAAGGTATACTTAGGTGAAGCAAAATGCAACTAGCAAGGAGACAAATGCCTATTTTATTTACAGACTTACTCAAAGACCCAGCATTTGAAATAAAAAACCGAAAAGACATAAAAGAACTCTACGAAACTATAAAAGAAAATGTAAAAAACAAAAAGCTAAACCTAGAGGGACACACCTTACCTGACTCTTTTATCACCTGGATTAAAAGCGTTGAAGGTGACAAAAAACTACCCAAAACAGACACCGACGTGGTTGATTTTTCTTTAGCTCAAGATGCCAAGTATGATTCATGGCGCAAAAGCTACCTTATAGCCAAAAACCCAATTTTTATGACCCAAAGCGAAAAAGAACTCATTACTCACTTACAAACGCTAGACAAAAGCGCCCAAGAAAGCCTAGCTGCCATAAATGCCAGTAAAGATGACATTGTTGCAACCCTATCTGACTTACAAGCCAACATTGCTTTATTTTTAACTTACTACGACAAAAACAAAACAAAACTCAAACTACCCGACCGCCACACAGCACTCGAGCGTGTCAAAACAAAAAAAGCAAGGACAGTTAAAGCTGCCACCAGCTAATGCGCAAGAGCTAATACCGCATGTGGCCTAAACGAGCCTATACTGTAAACATGCAAGTTGTAACTGCTCAAGGAAAACGAAATGTCATCATTGGCATGGTTCTTGTATTGCTTTTAGCGTTGCTCTTAAGCCCCATGATAAACAGTTTTAAAGCGTGGCTAAGCAATGACCTTGTGCCACTCGAAGAAAGAATGCAAAGCCTAAAACAAATCTTTATAGCCATCTGCCTTCCACTCATAACCATGGGGCTATGGATAATTTATATAGGACAACAAACTATAAACAGTCAACAGTTCCCACCAGCCAACACAAAAACACTACGAAAAACTCGAGTGCTTCAAGGTTCTAAAGCTGTAGTGAGAGGGCATTTTTTGCAAGTGGGTGGCGGAATAATAACTGTGCTAGCCATCTTAATGCTAAGTACCATCTGGAAAATAACGAGCATGATCTTAACGACACCCTAATCAAGCAAGCTCGAGTTTGTCTATTGCTAGAGTTTTAAGCTTTTTTTTGCTATACTCCTTTCACCATGATAAATAACCAGAAATTCTGGAGTTAAGTTTGAA
>CAYGTA010000155.1:0-9886 GCA_964352605.1 uncultured bacterium
CCCAGGTCGCACGAATGGTCTGATGGTGCAACCATTCGTGGAAATGCTATATAAATCAGCTTAGTATTTTTTCCAAAAGAAATTCAGCATGAATATTCTCATGGCGATCTTGGCTCTAAAAAGTAAACCCATTGCTTTTTCTGATAGTACTTGTGGAACTGCAATATATAGTCTTTTGCATTGAAAACGTTTGCAGTATTTTAAATGCCGAACTAGGTGAGTAAAAACGGATGGGCTAAGGGAATGTAGTGTTTAACCTGAAAACTGCTATACCACTGAAAAGCTTTGCAGTATTGAACCTCGCGGCTTGCTGTAAATAAATCTAGTGTTAATTTCTGACCTTTGTGTAGGACTTTCCCTGACGTGATTTTCTACCTTTCATGTTTTACTAAATCATTAGAATCGCTTGGAAATAAGGGCTGTTTTGACCTATGGGAGACCTGTGACGGACACGCTAAACACTAAAAAAAAAGATGCTTTGCCCATTCAGTCTGGGCGCATTACAGCTGTTAAGGGAAGTGTTGTTGATGTTCGGTTTAAAGATAAGTTACCTGCTTTAAACCAAGAATTGAGAACAGGTGAGCAAGCACAGATTGTCCTTGAAGTAATAAGCCACCTAGACCACCAAAGCTTGCGTTGCATTGCTTTGACACCCACTCAAGGACTAGCCCGAGGGGATACTGTGATGGATACAGGACACCCATTACAAGTACCGGTAGGCAAAAACCTTCTAGGCAGAATGCTTAATGTATTTGGTGAAACCATAGACACCAAAGGAAAGCTAGATAAACTCGAGCTTCGTCCTATTTTGCAGGTTCCTCCTTTGCTTTCTGAGCAACTCAGTAGTTCGGAAGTGTTTCTGACGGGCATTAAAGCAATTGATTTGTTGTCTCCTTTAGAACTTGGTGGAAAAGCAGGGCTTTTTGGTGGGGCTGGGGTTGGCAAGACAGTGCTTATTACTGAATTGATTCATAACATGGTGAAGCAATATCAGGGTGTGAGTCTTTTTTGTGGTATTGGTGAGCGTTGTCGGGAAGCAGAAGAGCTTTACCGTGAAATGCAAGATACCGGTGCGCTTGACAGTACCGTAATGATTTTTGCGCAAATGAATGAGCCTCCTGGGAGTCGCTTTCGAGTAGGTCACGCTGCTTTAAGTATTGCTGAGTACTTTAGGGATGATCAGCGGCAAAACGTTTTACTGCTGATAGATAATGTTTTTCGTTTTGTGCAAGCAGGGTCTGAAGTTTCAGGTCTGTTAGGAAGAATGCCTTCACGCGTTGGCTATCAACCAACCCTCAGTACGGAACTTGCCGAATTAGAAGAGCGAATCTGTAGTACACCAAATGGTGCTATTACTTCGGTACAGGCAGTTTATGTGCCAGCAGATGATTTCACTGATCCGGCTGCGGTTCATATTTTTTCGCATCTTTCAGCCTCAATTGTTTTGTCAAGAAAGCGGGCTAGCGAAGGTTTTTATCCTGCGGTTGATCCGCTGCAATCAAGCTCTAAAATGCTGAGCCCAACGGTGCTAGGCGAGAGGCATTACAAGGTAGCACAAGAAGTCAGACGAACCTTTGCTGTTTATGAAGATCTCAAAGACATTATTGCAATGCTTGGCTTAGAGGAACTTGCTTTGGATGATCGAAATACTGTTTATAGAGCCAGACGACTCGAGCGTTTTTTAACACAACCGTTTTTTAGTACGGAGGTTTTTACAGGTATTGAGGGGCGACAGGTAAGTCTTGAAGATACTTTACGTGGTTGCGAACGCATTTTGGATGATGAATTTGCGGATGTGCCAGAAACCAAACTTTTTATGATTGGCAGCTTAAATGATGTTAAGCGTGAAGTAAAAAAGGTTGTATCTGATGCAGCTTAAAGTCTTAACCCCTACGGACATTCTAGTTGATGAGCCTGTTCAAAAAATAATAGCAGAAGCGCTTAATGGTTCGTTTTGTTTGCTGCCAAGACACATTGATTTTGTAACTGCCTTAGGTCCAGGTTTACTCATTTTTAGTAACGCTACAGGCCAAGAAAACTATCTAGCGGTAGATGAAGGTTTAATTGTTAAGCAAGGCAGTATGGTTCGCGTTTCTAGCAGGCGAGCTGTACAAGGCGATGACTTAGCGGCCTTACGCGCAACCGTAGCAGAAGAGTTTAATCAACTAGACGATAAAGAAAAAAAATTACGCTCGAGTTTGGCTAGGCTTGAAGCAGATGTGATGCGGCATTTCATTGAACTAGGAGGACAAGGTGCCTGAGCGTAAACCTGATCTTGAGACAGAGAGCATTCTCAGCCAAACAGTTGGAGATAAAGCTGATCGTAAACTCAAAGCACGGCATGAGAAAAAAGCACTTTGGTTTGGTTTGGGAATGTTTGGGCTTATTGGCTGGGCCATTACTATTCCAACGGTTTTAGGTATTGCCTTGGGTGTCTGGATTGATAATCGCTACCCTAGTCGGTTTTCTTGGACACTTATGCTTATGGTTGCAGGTGTATTTTTGGGTTGCCTTAATGCTTGGCACTGGCTGAAAGAAGAAGCTGACCATGATTGAATATGAAATTACAATGATGCATTTTAATATTTTTGGCTTGCTTAGCTTGGCAATTAGTTCCGCTTTTGTGAGTCGACCTTTATCTAAGGGTGGCTTTGAGGTAGGTTTTGTGATGCGTTCGCCAGCCCTTTTGCTTTTTCAACACCTATATAAGCAAAGTTGTTTGAGAGAAGGGGTTTCATGATGTTTTTTTTGGGTGCTGCTTTGATAGGCATAGTCTTGGGTGTTTTTTACTATGGTGGCTTGTGGCTCACGGTGAAGCGCATTATGAAAGCTGAGCTCGTGCCACTCCTTTTTGCCTTAAGCTTTTTCTTGCGAACAGGGCTTACCCTTTTAGGCTTTTACCTAGTTATGGCAGGTAGTTGGCAACGACTGCTAAGTGCATTTGCGGGCTTTATGCTCGCTCGAGTATTACTATCAAATTGGCTTGGTAAAAATATGCCGATGGTAAAACCTTTATTACAGAGCGTAAACCATGAGACTTAGCCCTGATGAACTCATTTTCTGGCAGTGGCGCTTTATTAATATTAACGCTACGCTCGTTTATAGTTGGCTTGTTATAGCTTTACTGGTTTTTATTTCTTGGCTGTTTACACGAAAACTCAGTGCTGGCATTAATCTTAGTCGAGGCCAAAACGCACTTGAGGCTATTGTTGCTTTTTTACAAAATCAAATTGCTGAGGTAAGTCAGCAAAACCCTGACCCATACTTAGCCTTTATTGGGTCGCTCTTTTTATTCATCCTAACAGCTAATGTACTCACTATTATTCCGGGTTTTGAACCACCCACAGGGTCACTTTCAACAACCGCAGCCTTAGCTGTTTCTGTGTTTTTTGCAGTTCCCTTTTTTGGTATTCGCCAAAATGGTCTTAGGGCTTATTTGCTTCAATATATTAAACCTAACGTCATCATGTTGCCTTTTAACATTATTGGCGAGCTCTCAAGAACCTTATCTTTAGCCGTTAGACTCTTTGGCAATATTATGAGTGGCAGTGTAATTGTAGCTATTTTGCTGGCTATTGCACCGTTGTTCTTACCCATTGTCATGCAAGCTTTCGGACTGCTAATAGGCGTCATTCAAGCTTATATTTTTGCGATTTTGGCAGTTGTTTTTATTGCTTCAGCAACCACAAACACAGATAAAAAAGACAAAACTAGTGTACCTAAAAGCTAGGTATTAGGTATCAAAAGATTAGGAAGAGGATTTTATGGATAATGTAGGACTAATAGGCATGATTTCAATCATAATGGCAGGCTTCACCATAACAGTAGGCTCTATTGGACCAGCTATAGGTGAGGCTAGAGCACTCACGCAAGCATTAATTGCGATTGCTCAACAGCCCGACGAAGCTAACACCATTACACGTACGCTCTATGTGGGCTTAGCGATGGTTGAATCAACAGCAATTTACTGCTTTGTCGTGGCACTCATTCTCATTTTTGCAAATCCCTTTTGGGTTCAAGTTATTGAGAAAGGCTAAGCCTTTGTTCTGTTGGCGCAATCATCAGTCTCATCACCTAGCTAGAAAGTGGCATTGGTATAAGACTGTTTATGCCACTCCTTTAATAAAAGTTGACTTAAGCAAAGAAAATTTGGCAGTCACAGTTGAGGTGAGTCATGACCTTTGATTGGTTTACCTTTTTTGCCCAAATCATAAATTTTTTAATTCTACTTTTTCTACTAAGACGCTTTCTCTACGGTCCCATTACCAAAATAATGACGGAACGCCAAGCAGGCATTATTGCTCAGATTGAAGATGCGAAAAAACGTGAAGCAGATGCTGAGGAAGCATTGCAAAGCTACCATGAACAGCAATCACAGTTAGATGAAGAGCTAGAAAAAATATTACGGCAAGCCCGCCACGAGGCTGACACGACCAAGCAAGCTTTAGTTAAAGAAGCTCGAACTGAGCTAGATAGTCAGCGGTCACAATGGCAGCAGATCATAGAAAAAGAAAAAGAAGGGTTTATGAAGGCGTTGCAAAAACGCATAACTAAGGAGCTTTACCAAAGTATACGCCAAGCACTAACTGAACTTGCAGACGTAGAACTTGAGCAGCAGGTCGTTAAGGTGTTTATAAGACAGCTTGATCATTTAGACCAACCAGAGCGAGAGGCTATGCAGCAGGCTTTAGCTCGAGCTGACAATGAAGTTCAGCTTGTCACTGCTTTTCCTCTACCAGAGACAAATCAGACTGAAATTCATGAAGCTTTACAAGCCCTACTAAAGCAACCGTTTACGTTGCAACTAGAGCAGCGTGCTGACTTAATTTGTGGTGTAGAACTTAATGTTTTTGATCAAAATCTAAGCTGGACGCTAGCAACTTATTTAGACAGTTTACAAGCAGCAGTGGCTAATAACCTGAGTAGTAAAAAGGCAGCAAAGCAAGAAGTGGCTGTAGCATGATAGCCCAAAATGGCTTAAATCAAATGCTGGATACTACCGTGACTCAACTCGAGCTAGGTCGAAAACACCATAAAACAAAATTGCAACTCAAAGAAATTGGCCGTGTAACTCAAGTTAGCCAAGGTGTAGCTCGAGTTTCTGGTTTAGCGACTGTGCGTTCGGAAGAACTGTTGCGATTCAATAGTGGTGGTTATGGTCTTGCTTTTGATTTGGCAAGCGATGATGTTGGTGTCATTTTGCTTGATAAAGTGACTTTAAAGGCAGAGGAATTGGTGCAGCGTACTGAGCGTGTGTTAGATGTTCCTGTTGGTAATGCTCTGTTAGGACGGGTTGTTGACGCTTTGGGGCGACCCTTAGATGACAAAGGGGTTATTGACACTGCTGAACGCTATCCTATAGAACAAGCAGCGCCGTCTATTATGCAGCGTTCCGCCGTTTCTCAGCCACTACAAACAGGTGTTAAACTGGTTGATGCGCTTATACCTATAGGCAAAGGGCAACGAGAGCTGATTCTTGGAGACAGGCAGACAGGCAAGACTAGCTTAGCTTTAGATACTATTTTGAATCAGAAAAACAGTGATGTTATTTGTGTTTACTGCGCAATTGGGCAGCGCCGCTCGGCAGTTGCTAAAGTCATTAAAGACCTACAAGAACATGATGCTCTTAACTACTGTGTTGTGGTGGTTGTGAATGGGGAAGACCCCCCCGGTTTACAGTACATTGCGCCTTATGCTGCAACTAGCATGGCGGAATGGTTTATGCATGCTGGGCGTGATGTTCTTATTGTTTATGATGATTTAACGCGCCATGCCAGAGCTTACCGAGAGCTTTCTCTTTTGTTACGCAGACCCCCAGGTAGAGAGGCCTTTCCGGGTGATATTTTTTACCTACATTCAAGGCTTTTAGAACGCTCAACCCACCTTAATGAGAGTATGGGAGGCGGTTCGCTTAGTGCACTACCTATCATTGAAACAGAAGCACAAAACTTATCTGCTTATATCCCTACAAATCTCATTTCAATTACTGATGGTCAGCTTTACATGTCATCAACGTTGTTTCAAAAAGGAATCTTGCCAGCCGTAGATGTTGGTCTATCTGTCTCGCGAGTAGGAGGTAAAGCCCAATTAACCGCTTACCGAGATATTTCAGGACGCTTACGCTTAGACTTTGGGCAATTTGAAGAACTCGAAGCTTTTTCGCGTTTTGGAACCCGTTTAGATGACGACACTCAACAATCCCTTAAACGTGGACGTCGCATTAGAGAAGTGCTCAAGCAAGGGCTTTACAAACCCCTAAAGGTTAGTGAACAAATTACCCTCCTACTCGCCCTTAGCGAAGGACTCTTTGATGAATTGCCACGCTCGAGTATGTCGGAAATTGAAGAAAAGATAAGCATGAAATTGCGACAAGAAGCGCTTGAAGCACAAACCCGCATTCAAAGCAATCTACCTTTGCAAGCTGAAGATAAAGAAGCTCTACTTCAGCTTGTTCAAGCTGTAATCAAGAAAATGCAAGAAGGTGATTATGCCGAGCCTTGAAGCTCTTAAACGTAAACTTGCAACCAGTAACGATTTATATACGGTGGTAAGCGCCATGAAAACCCTATCGGCCGTCAATATGCGCCAATATGAGGGAGCACTTAGCTCTTTAAGGCAATATGCAAAAAGCGTAGCCCTAGGTCTTCAAGTGATTTTGCAAGACCACAAAGATGATTTGTTGCAAGAAAGCCTAATGCCACAGCAACTAACAGTCATTATTGTGGGTTCAGATACAGGTCTGTGCGGGCGCTTTAACGAATCCATAGTAGATGTTGCTCTAAAGGATTTAGCGACTATCCCAGCAAAGCTAGAAGAGACAAGCCTCATAGTGGTTGGGAGTCGTGTCGCACTCGAGCTTGAAGTGAGGGGCTTTCAGGCTGATAGTATTTTGCAGTTACCAAGTTCTTTGCATTCTATTACTAAGGTGGCTCAAGACTTACTCACCACACTTGAAAGCTTTGAGGGCAATAGAATGGCTCGGCGTCGCATTATGTTGTACTACAATCGACCGGCGGGGCTGTCGCACTTTAAAGCGCGAAGTTTGCAGCTTTATCCCCTTGATCCAAAGTGGTTAAGTTTGCTTGCCAGCAAGTCTTGGGAATCACGTTGTTTAGCTATTTACACTATGGATTGGCAAACCTTGTTTTCTGCGTTGGTACGAGAGTATTACTTTGTATCTTTGTTTCGCACGCTAGCTGAATCTTTAGCTAGTGAAAATGCTGCCAGACTTGCGGCTATGCAAGCTGCTGAACTTAATATTGAAGAAAAGCTAAATGAGCTTAATTTAGAGCTTAATCATTTAAGACAAGTCAGCATTACTGAGGAATTACAAGACATTATGGCAGGCGCAGACTTGCCAGAGTATTGATTTTTTGGTTGAATTCTTTGAGCTGCTGCATGGAAAGTAAATTTTGATTAAATGAAATGAAGGAGTGACTGAAAGCGTTATACTAAACTGCTTAGAAAGTGTCATAAGACTGAATGGGTCAGAGCGTACTCCCCAAAGCTGTCTCGACTACGTCGGCAAGGTCGGAATTATAAAGTCTTACGACATTTATAATTCAGCTTAGTATTAGAAAAGTTACGTTACCTGAATGATGCTGCGTGACAAGCTATAGTTCACAAACTAGTGAAGGGTAAAGTCACTACAGGCTAAGAGAAAGCCATAAAAAAATTACGAGGCCGTGAAGCGCATAAAGAACCTTTATGCGCTCGCTGTTTTTGTGACGAATATAAGGAAGTTAAAAAAAAGTCTGCTATTATCTACCCTTAGAAGGGTTAATGAGTGACTTATGCTTATCGCGGCAAGCATATATCTAATAGGATTTTTTTTTGCTATTTTCTTGCATTTTGATACCTTTAAATTGCAAGTTCAAAAAGCAGATATTCAAGAATTAGCAACGTTTTTTACTGAGACCAAGTTTGAGAAGGGCGCATTCGAAACGCCAGCTACCTTAGTTCAGGCAAATTTCAATTTAGTGGAAGCTGTTTTTAAAGCCCTATTATGGCCTATTCACTTTTTAATATTCTTAATTTCAGAATGGGTGAAAAGTGTAATTGCAGTGCTGGTAAACTAAGATAAAACCCTAAGATAATCAAAACAGTCATCTTAGGGCCTTAACTTAACCTTAGATTTAGGAGAACAAGACAGGCGCTCGAGTTTCCTCTTCGTTTTCTTCATTTGTGCTTTTATCACTCGAGCTTAGTGTTGATATTCCGAAGTCTTTAGCAATAACTCGAGCGGTCATTTTTGCGCTCATCATGACGCTAGGTGTTCCTCCACCGGGTTGTGTTCCTTGTCCTACTAGGTATAGGTTGTCTATGTCTTCACTGCGGTTATGAGGTCTAAAGAAGGCTGATTGTATAAGTACGGGTTCAACACCAAAACCGTTGCCTAAGTAACTGTTTAAAGTGCCTTCAAAATAATCTGGACTTATAAAGCTTTGGTAAACCAAGCGTTCTTTTAACTTGGGTATGTAGTTCATTTCATCTAAGAAGGTAAGGATCTTATTGCAGTAGGCGTCGCCCTGCTCTTCCCAATTTATCTTGCTGCCGTTATGAGGTACTGGAATGAGTGTGTAGGCAGCATGATGGCCTTCTGGTGCTAGGCTTGGGTCTGTTAGTGTTGGAATATGTAGGTACTGAGAAAAGTCATCAGCGAGTTTTTTTCTATCAAAAATATCAGTTAAAAGTTCTTCATATCTTGGACCAAGAATAATGTTGTGATGCTGCAAATCTAAATCAAGATCATCTGCTTTAAAGCCAAAGTAAATGACAAATAATGACATCGATTGTTTACGTAATTTAACAACGCTATCACGGTTCCAGAGGCGGTGTTCTGGCTCGACTAGCTTTAGATAAGTATTCGTAAAATCAGCATTTGAAATGACCAAGTCAGCCTCTAAAACCTCTCCACTCGCTAGCGTGACCCCCGTGGTTTTCTTTTTGCCTTGATCTCGAATTACGTTTATTTTTTCTACTTCGGCGTTGTAGAGGATGTTTCCGCCTAGCTCATGGTACTTTTTGATAAAAGCATTAACCAAAGCTCCGGTGCCGCCCATGGCAAAATGAATGCCCCAAGTTTTCTCAACAAAATGAATCATGGCGTAAATGGCAGGAACTTTAAGAGGGTTACCACCAACCAATAGAGGTTCAAAGCTGAAAACCTGCCTCATTTTGTCACTTTTGAAGTATTTTTTTACAAATGAAAATAAGGGCCGAAGCGCATCGAGTCTAATTAAATCAGGGGTCACCCCCAACATGCTCTGCACATTTCCGAAATAAGTGTAGCCTAATTCAAGAAAGCCACGTTCAAAAATATCCTTAGCAGCTGCGTGGAAGCGCTCATAACCTTCAAGGTCTTCAGGTGCAAGTTCTTTAATTTGTTTACGGGTTGAAACCGGATCACCATCATAATCAAAAAAACTACCATCATCAAAATAAATACGGTAAAACGGCAAGATGGGTCTCAGGTCAACATAGCGACTCGTCTTAGCTCCAGCACTCGAGCCTTCTTTTATGCGTTTATCATCACCTAAAATGCTGTCAGGAAAGTCAGGCTGATCTAAACCCGATTCGCCTACTTCAAGTGAGAATAACTCTTCTATAAAATGAGGTACCGTAAGTACGGTTGGTCCCATATCAAAGGTGAAGCCTTCGGCTTTTCTTACGTAAGCTCTGCCACCGGGTGCGTCTAGCTTTTCAACAATGGTGCTCTTGAAACCTAAGCTTTGTAGTCGTAGTGCTAGCGAAATACCACCAATTCCAGAACCAATAACAATTGCGTTTTTTTTCATAATTTCCCTTAACCAAGAATCGTGAGCAGTAAGCAGCTCGAGCTTTACGTCTTAACTCTAATACTAAGCTGAATTATAAATATCGTAAG
>CAYGTA010000156.1:0-1758 GCA_964352605.1 uncultured bacterium
GCTAAAGAAAAAGATGGCTGAATCGTCATAGATTTCTTTTGCTTTCAGGGCGTCGAGTAGCAATCCAAACTGATGATCTACCCTTGCGCACATAGCGTAGTAGGTTGCACGTAACTCAGTCCAGCGTTCTTCTGTCCAGCCTTTTAGGTTTTGATTCTCAGCTATTCCTTTTAGTAAACTTGGTTTAGCCGCCCAATCTTCAAGCGAAGCAACACGCTCTGGCAACATTTCTCGGTCAATCTGACTGTACCAAGGCTCCTCAACTGCGTAAGGTGGATGCGGGTAACTAAGCGGAAGATAAATACAAAGCGGCTTGTCAGCGGGCGCATTTTTAATGTGCTCAATAGCACCTTCAAGCATCGCCCAATCAGAATCAAAGTAAACCGTATCGTTTTTATGAGGCTCGAGTTTGCCACCATAAAAGGAATAGTAGTTATCATCTTCAGGGTCACCCCGCCAATCATCAAAACTATGCAAGTTAGCTTGTAAGGGTCGCTCAGGGGTATCTGGCGCTTCATATTTTACGTCACAGTAATTTGCGAAACCATGTTGGGCTGGCACAAGATCATTTTTACCCCCCCACCAAACATGGTAACCGTTATCTTTTAAGGTTTTGAGTAGCATGGGTTCGTCAGGTCGCAGCATATGAAACATAGTTCTATGCCCACGAACATGCGGGTACCAGCCTGTCATGAAGGAGCAGCGGCTGGGTGTGCAAACAGGGTTCTGGCAATACGCATTTGAAAAAGAAACCGCGTCTGTTTCAAGCCAGTTATCTAAAACAGGCGTTACTGCTGCTTTGTTGCCCATATGCCCCATGACATCACTACGCCACTGGTCAGGGTTAAAGATAATAATATGAGCTAAATCTTTCACTAGGCTTCCTTAATATTTAAACACAACAGCAGTGTGACAAGAGAACTGAGGTACCGTAACAGAGGTTTTTGAGTCCTGCGTAATCATTTCTAGTCTTTCATTTTGAGGTACCAGAAATGCCTGTTTAATGTTATGAGGCAAATCAACCGTAACAGGTACATTGTAAAGGCTTGGTAAATCCTCAATAACTTCACAGCGTCCTCGTTGAATGGGGGGTCCATAAAGCAAATGAGCAACATAGCGATTATGTTGAGCTTGATGTAAAAGGCTAATTCTGGCTGCACTTGGTAGCTTGGTTTCAAGCATGGGGCGCTTATGCAGTAATTTTAGAACATTACTATAGATATCACGATGCAAACGTGCACCATGCTCAAAATAGAGTTTATCTAACGCATGAGCAATAAAAATAACTTTGCCTTTACGTACAATGCCGGGGTGGGTAGCTGGCTCGAGTTGGTAAGGCGTGTTTTGGTGTGATGTGAATTTCCCATAGGTACGACTAAAATAGGGCTCATGAATGCTGGCTAGAACTTCAGTACCCTTGTCAGCTTGAACGCGAATTGCAGCTTCGTAATTCAAAAAAGGGCTTTGCACTAAACCCTCAGCTATATCTTGCCCAGCTAACAAATAATCAATATCGCAATTTGCTTCAGCCAGATAGTTTGCGCCTAGATCTAGCAGAAAGGCATCTTGATTTTTATTTAACGCACCTTTAGCCATAACAATTAGGCTTCCGCCCTGTTGCACAAAGGTATTTAGACGATCAGCATCTGCTTGGCTCAGGCAAGCTTTTCCTGGAATCAAAATAACATCAAATTGGCTTAGGTCTTCACTTAAGTTAGCAATATCAAAATTAATGTGGGACTCGAGTAGGATGCGGGC
>CAYGTA010000156.1:1858-9817 GCA_964352605.1 uncultured bacterium
TTGCATTAGGATGATATGAGCTTATTAGATTGCGCATGTCTTGCTGATGCTTTTTTATTACCTGTGCCCTGTAGGCTTGAACATCTTCCTGATTATCTATATTCATTTTTTGCTCAAGCATGCCTTTTTTGCAAGCTTCACAGTAACAAAGGCGGTGTGCTTGATAGATATCGAACCAGAAGCCGTCTACAGGATAGTTGTTTGATAGTTCTTCTACTTGCGCCATCATATGGTCGTGGTAGCCCGTATTTGGGCATAGAAATATCCAGTGAAACGTTGGGCGTGCATCTTCAGGTTTAGCTGTCCAATCAAAGGGAGCTGAGGTTACGGGGTCTCCGTTTATATCTCGCATGACCCAATCAGGGTTTGTATTGGCATCGTTTACTGACCAACCTACTGTGTAATAAATGGGGGCTAGTACATCTATTTCATGACAGGCTTCAATCTGAGCAGCAAGTAAATCAAAGGTTAAATTAGGATGCATTTTACCCACTTTAGTTGGGTAGTAACTCCAACTATGGTGGCATTTAGCAAAGACATTAATGGCATTGACATGTGCTTCTTTTAGAGCAGCTTGAAATTGTGCTTTAGAAAAGTTCAGTCCAACACCAGGAAGCTGTTCTGATGTGTGAAAATCAAGATGGATTTGTCTTGTACCTATATTTTGCTGCATCCCATTCTCCTTAACGTTTTTTTCTTTACTCTAATGATCGACAGGAATCTCGATGAATTAGCCTAGTCTCTAACGTTACTTGCCTAACTGGCTTATCAGGTTGTTCGATTTGTTCTAAGAGCAACTTTACAGCTTCTCTACCCATTTGTTCTAAAGGTTGTTTTACGGTTGTTAATTTAGGGTAAGTGACTGAAGCTTGAGGAATATCATCAAAGCCAATAACAGATATATCTTCTGGAATACTTAGACCTTTATCTCGAATAGCGTCCATAATACCAAAAGCAGATAAATCGTTTGAGGCAAAAATTGCGCTTGGTCTGGCGTTTAAGGCAAGCAGTTTTTCTGCGGCTTTGTAGCCTGATTCTGAATCAAAGTCAGCTTCTATAATTAAATGTTGATCTATTGTAATGTCATTAGCTTTTAGGGCTGCTTTGTAAGCATCTAGTCTTTCTTTAGCTGCGTTAATAGCCATAAAGCCTGTAGTAAAGCCAATTCGTTTGTGTCCTAAATCAATGAGATATTGGGTTGCTTCATAAGCGCCCTGCCAATTATTACTATCTACAACAGCGCTTTTATTTTCAGCATCTATTTGATCAATCAAAACGTAAGGAAAGTTTTTTTCACGTAAGATTTTTAAGTAGCTCGATTCTAAATTAGGTGAAGCTATAAGCGGCACCATAAGCAGCAAACCATCGCTCAAGCCATTAGCTATAGTATTAACGTACTGGGTTTCTTTACCTTCTTTTCGGTGGGTTGTAAAAAGCATGAGATCGTAACCCAAACTTGCTAATTCTTGATCAATACCGTGGCAGACAGCCGTTATATAACTGTTATCTAAACTAGGTACAAGCACGCCAGTAATCTTTGATTTACCGCCCGCTAAGCTACGGGCTTGTATATTAGCGCTGTAACCCAAATCTTGAGCAGCTTCTAAAACCCGTTTACGTGTATCAGCCTTGACATGCTGAAAGCCATTAAGCACTCGAGATACCGTTGAGTAAGAAACCCCTGAGGCTTGAGCTACATCAAAAATTGTAATACTTCGTGCTTTATCCATAAAGTCCTGATTTGGTCACACTCGAGTTTAGCAGTGCATGTTTTGTAAGCACCTGCAGCTAGCTTGTGCTACCTGATTTTTTAAACTTTTACTTAGCGTAAGCTAAAGAAAGCATTTTTGCAAGCGCTTGCAAAAATATGTCATATGCGGTACTGTAGCTCTTACTACAAAATTTAATGCCTTGCGACTAAGTATTTTCTTAGTACGCCAACGGAGGTATAGACTGCTCGAGTTCTAGGTCATTTAGGCGTTCGTCGAATATCTAACCCTTTTGGAGGAAAGTAATGAAATCAGTTTTTAGATTTTTAGTAATTGCAACACTTTTACTGTTTGTAAGCGCACAGGCTCAAACAGAAGTTAACTGGCTAGCATTAAGTGGTACTGATGGCAGACCCGAATTTAGGGATGAAGTTATTGCTGCTTTTAACGAAGCTAACCCTGATATTAACGTTGTTCATGAACAACTAGAAAACGAGAACTTCAAGGCAAAGTTACCTTCTCTTTTGCAAACCAGTGAAGCACCTGACCTTTACTACAGTTGGGGTGGCGGTCTTTTTCATGAACAAGCTTCTGCTGGAGCTGCGCGTGACATAACTGATTTACTAAGTGATGAGTTCTTAGCTACTCAGTCTGCAGCAGGCATTAATGCCTTTACACATGAAGGTCGAATTTACGGTTTGCCCACCAACGTTTCACAAGTTGGCTTCTTTTACAATAAAGCTCTAATTGAGCAAGCTGGTGTTGATATTGATGCCATTGTTACTTGGAATGACTTCTTAGCTGCAGTACAGCAAGTTAAAGATGCAGGCATTACCCCAATTGCTGTGGGTGGCGCTGACCTTTGGCCTTTACACTTCTACTGGTCTTACTTAGCTATGCGTATTGCTGGGCAAGAAGGTATGGAAGCAGCTAAAGCAGGCGAAGGTGCTGGCTTTGCAGATGAAGCTTTTGTCGCAGCAGGTGCAGAATTTAAACGCCTCATTGATTTAGAGCCTTTTCAAGAAGGTGCTATGGGCATGACTTGGCCTGCTTCTGCTGGTTTCTTTGGAGATGGCAACGCAGCTATTATGCTAATGGGTAACTGGTTCCTTGGCTCTCAAAGAGGTGAATCAGCAGATGGCGAAGGTCTTAGTAACGATGAGCTTGGCTTTTTTAACTTCCCTATTGTTGAAGGTGGTCAAGGCCGCGCGACAGATACACTTGGTGGCATTAACGGTTACCTAGTAGGCCCCAATGCGCCTGATGAAGCTGTTTTGGCGTTACAAGCCTATGTAAGTTCAGAAACCCAAAGAGAAGCAGGAAAACGTGCTCTTTTCATTCCTCAGGCAGCTGGCGCAGATGCAGATATTACGGATCCTTTCTTAGCGCAAATTTCACGTAACATTGCTTCCTCACAGTGGCACCAAATCTTCTTAGATCAAGATTTAGGCGCAGATGTGGGTGGCGTGGTGAATGATATTTCTGGCAAACTTGCTACAGGAGACATTGACCCACAAACCGCAGCTGAGCTTATTCAGGAAAGCTGGGAATTGAGATAAGTTTAAACTAAACGTCAAATTAGAACCTAGGTTTTAATTTGACGTTTAAGTGAAAAGTGAATAGTGAACAAAAAGCGCTATTCACTTTTCCTAAAAGCATTAAATCAAGCCCTACTAAACTTTCTCAGGAGACACCTCGTGGCTATAGCTAAAAGCGAAGAAGTCAAACCAAAAAACAGAAGCCGACTCGGTAACTCTGAAAATCGTCGGCGTCTTACTGCCCTTTTTATTTTACTGCCACCCGCTGTACTTATTTTTACTCTATTTGTTGTTATACCCATTTTTGGGGCAGGTTACTTAAGCCTTTTCAAATATAAAGGCTACGGCCCTGTCGTTGATTTCCAAGGCATAGACAATTACGTTTGGCTATTCACAAAACAAACACTCAATTCTTTTTTTGAACCGGCACTTCGCAACACAGCACTTTTGCTAGCAACCTCTATATTTATTCAACTTCCGCTTGCCTTAGTCTGCGCTTTACTTATTTATAAGAACTCAAGGCTTAACAGTTTATTTAGACTTATCTTCTTTTTACCCTTTGTTTTGTCTGAAATTGCAACTGGGCTCATCTGGGTCTACATGCTTGACGGTCGACATGGCATATTTGCACCCCTCTATGAACGTTTTTTAGGTGGCCCTTACTTCCTTATGGAAGACAAAGTATGGTCATTTGCTGCTGTTTTGCTAGCCCTTGTCTGGAAATACTTTGGCTACCACATGATTATTTACATTGCAGGTTTACAAGGCGTACCCCAAGAACTCATTGAGTCTGCCCAAATAGATGGTGCATCTAACTGGCAAAGTATTTTGTTTGTCAAAATCCCCCTTATTTCTTACGCTATTAAACTCTCTTTATTCTTCGCTATTCTAGGGTCTTTTCAAGCTTTTGACCTGATTATTGGGCTTTACGGGCGCTCACCACCCGAAGAAGGCCAAACCCTTGCCACTTTTATTTATGAATGGGGTTTATCAAGACGTCAACGCTACGGTATTGCTTCAGCAGCCAGCATTATTTTATTTACCATTAGCATTGTAGTTGGCTTTAGCTATCAGTACTTAGTTATGGGTGATCAGAGCATGTTTCGCAGGAAGAGTCGTTCATGAGTAAACCACTCGGCTACATTTTAAAGTACGGATTTTTAACTGTTTTAGCGGTCTTTGTACTCTTACCCATTTGGTCAACCATTATGGGTGGCTTTAAAACAATAGGCGACTTACGCACAAACCCCATAGGTCTACCAAAAGCATTTCGCTTTGACGCTTACAGCGAAATTATTAGCTCCCCTACAACATGGCGCTACGCTCTTAACTCCTTAAACATTTCTCTTTTCACGGTACTACTCGTCCTTATCTTTGCTTCCATGGCAGCTTACACCTTTAGCCATATAAAGTACGCCGGTAAAGACTTTATATTCTCTTACTTATTACTTGGTCTCATGTTCCCAGCAGCTGCCGCCATTGTGCCCATTTTTGTTATTAATAATTCTTTACTTGATATTTTTAATACCCACTGGGCCATTATTTTGCCCCAAGTTGCCTTTGGGATAGGTGGGTCCATACTCTTCTTCAGAGGTTTTTTTGAACAACTACCTTTTGAACTCTTTGAAGCAGCAAGAGTTGATGGCATTGGCTACATTGGCTTTTACTTTAGATTTATATTACCGCTCTCTTTACCCATTTTGGCGACTGTCGGTGTCATTACGCTAGTCGGTTCATGGAACGGCTTTTTATTACCCCTCATTATGCTAGGCACTGACCCAAGCATTCACCCTTGGCCTTTAGGGCTCGTAAATTACAGAGGTGAATATTCAACTGACTGGACCAGAATACTCGCCTTTATATCTGTAAACCTTGCACCCGCCGTTGTCTTCTTCTTACTCGCTCAACGCTACATTGTAGCTGGCCTAACAGGCGGCGCCGTCAAAGGCTAAACACCTCAAAAGCAAAGCCCAATACACCCTTCTGACTCAACTCGAGTCTATCCTAAAGCTTAAAATCATTCTTGGAGACTTCACGTGACATCACTCAAATCAAAGAAACTTGGCATTATTGGTTGCGGTAACATTAGTAAGGCTTATATCAATGCTATGCAAATCTTCCCTGTTCTTGACATTATAGCTTGTGCTGATATTAATGTTGAGGCGGCCCAAAAAGCTGCTCAAGCATGGGGTATAGAAGCCTTAAGCATTGATGACTTACTCACTCGAGCTGATATTGATATTATTCTTAATTTAACGATTCCGCAGGCGCATGCGAGTGTGAGCTTGCAGGCTTTAAATGCAGGTAAGCATGTTCATTTAGAAAAACCTTTAGCGCTTGATAGAGCTGAAGGTCAGAGTGTCATTAATACTGCCAAGGCTTTGGGGTTGCGAGTAAGTTGCGCACCCGATACCTTTTTAGGTGCAGGCATTCAGACGGCTCGTAAATATATTGATGAAGGTGCTATTGGCAGGGTTGTTGCAGGTACTGCTTTTATGATGTGCCCCGGTCATGAGAGTTGGCATCCGAACCCTAGTTTTTATTATGAAAAAGGGGGTGGTCCTGTTTTTGACATGGCACCTTATTACTTAACGGCACTGGTTAATTTGCTTGGTCCCATTCAACAAGTTATAGCTACTACAGCTATTACCTATCCGACACGCACTATTACCAGTGAACCCAGAAACGGAGAGGTTATTTCTGTAGAAGTACCCACGCATGTTTCGGGTAACTTGATATTTGAAAATGGCGCAATGATTACTATGGTGATGAGTTTTGATGTGCATAGGCACTCAACGCATCCTATTGAACTGCATGGTGAAGCAGGTAGCATGCAAGTACCTGACCCTAATACTTTTGGTGGGCAGGTAAAAATAAGTAAATCAAGACATGATGATTGGCATGAGCAGCCCTTAGTTAATGACTATACAGAGAATATGCGCGGTATTGGCGCAGCAGATTTAGCTTTTTCTTTAATGAATGAGCGCGAGCATCGCTGTCATAGTGATATGGCTTTTCATGTATTAGATGTCATGCAGGCACTTCATGAATCTTCTGATTTAGGTAAAGCTATAATGATTGAAAGCAGCTGCGAACGCCCTGCAGCCTTACCTTTAGGGGTTAAAGACGGAAATCTAGGAGACGAATCATGAAACATGCAGTTATAAACTGGGGTGGCTGGGATGGCCATGAACCTGAAGCTTGCGCCAAGCTTTTTGCTGAACTTTTAGGCGAAAAAGATTACAAGGTTGATGTTGTTCATGACCTTGATGTTTATAAAGATGAAGCTTACATGCAAAGCTTAAACCTTGTTGTACCCCTCTGGACCATGAGCGAAATAACAAAAGAACAAGAAGAAGGTTTACTAAAAACCATACGCAGTGGTGTGGGCTTAGCAGGCTGGCATGGCGGCATGGCAGACTCATTCAGAAATAATATTGACTATCAATTTATGGTGGGTGGGCAGTGGGTACAGCACCCCGGGAACATCATCAACTATGAAGTTAATATAACGAGTGATGACCCCATTGTAGCTGGACTCTCTGACTTTCAAATGCATTCAGAGCAGTACTACATGCATGTAGACCCAAGTAACGAAACCTTAGCCACAACAACCTTCTCAGGTGAGCATGGTGACGCCCCATGGATCAAAGGTACCGTTATGCCTGTTGTTTGGAAAAGACAGTACGGAAAAGCTCGAGTGTTTTACTCATCTCTTGGCCATGTGCTTACAGATTTCGATGTTCCTGAAGCTAGGGAGATTATGTTAAGAGGAATGCTCTGGGCTACGAGTTAAGCTAAGCTTGTCATGATTTACTATCAAGCTTCTTTAGAAGGCATTACGACCAACAAGCTGGCTGGTTTTTTTCAAGGCTGGTTTCAGCCTGAAACAGCTGAGCATCATTTAAAAATTTTGCAGCAAAGTAGTGACTTTTTGCTTGCTCTAGATGAAGATTCAGGTCAGGTTGTCGGTTCTATAGTTGTTTTGACAGATCATGTTCAGCTAGCCGTTATATCTCTCTTAGAGGTTCTAGCTGCCTATCAAGGTCAAGGTATTGGCTCAGAGCTTGTGACTAGAATGCTAAATAAATATGAGCATCTACCTGCTATTGACCTTATGTGCAGTCAAGCAGCGCAAGCATTTTATGAACGCTTAGGCATGAAGAAATCTGTGGGCATGGTTAAGCGAAACCTACGCGAGTGAGAAGCGGTAAGAATGCAGACTAAGCATGTTTGAATCTCTAGAAGGTAAAAAAGGAGAATGGTATGTCGTTATCCAGTTTCTCCTTTTTGCCTTAGTCATTTTTGGCCCCAGATATACCGCTACGCTACCTTTTTGGTCTAATCAACTACGCACACTTAGCAAACCGCTAGGCTTTATTTTGCTTGGCTTGGGTAGTTGTTTAATCATTGCAGGCTTAATTCATTTGGGTAAAAACCTATCCGCTTTACCTCACCCTAAAGAAAATGCTGAACTGGTTCAAACAGGTGCTTATGCTTTGGTTCGGCACCCCATTTACAGTGGCATTATTTTTGCTTCATTTGGCTGGTCAGTTTTAGCTGCCAGTAGCCTAATGCTTTTTTACGGCATCCTGTTATTTTTATTTTTTGAACTCAAAAGCAAACGTGAAGAAACACAATTAACTCTATTTTTTAAAGACTATGCAAGCTATCAAAAGCGCGTAAAAAAGCTTATTCCGTTTATCTACTAA
>CAYGTA010000157.1:0-6097 GCA_964352605.1 uncultured bacterium
GAGAAACTCGAGTATCAATCTGGTCTTAATGTGAATAGTAGTCAGCATGATGAATTGTGATCTTTTTTGTCCAACAGAAGAGAAACTTAAGGTTTTACGACGGTCTTAAAGCGAGTTATTACTACAGCCGCTCTTAGTCGAATAAACTAGCAAGATGGAAACAACTTTAAGAGATCTAGGAGGCTAGTCAGAAGAATCAAAAGGCAGGTATTAGTTGACTGAAGCGTAATTTCAATCTTTGTCTCATAAAATTTGTTGTTACTGACCTTATTTATTTTCTTACGCTGGTTTCAAAAATGCATTTTTCTTAATTTTGTCTAATTCAGTCTATATTTTGGTATTTTTCCTTATTTAGTGCATTAGGGCTACTGTTTTTTAAAAAACATGTTAAACTTCTCCTTGCGTTTTTCTGCTGAATTCTTTTCCTTTTTTTCAGCTTAATTTCAGTTTTTTAGGAGGACATATGCAAGGGTTAACGATTTTGATCCCGTTATGTGCAATTGTCGCATTGGTTGCTGCTTATTTGTTGGCACAAAAGATTCTTAAGCAAGCTACTGGCGATCAGCGCATGGTGGAAATTTCAGATGCTATTAAGCAAGGTGCTATGGCATACATGAATAGGCAAACACGCACCATTGGTGTTGTTGCCATCATTATTACAGCACTTTTTGCCATTGTTGCTATGACGCAACGTGGTGGCTCAGCAACTATTTGGTGGTGGACAACCATTGGTTTTGTGGTGGGTGCTATTTTTTCTGCAATTAGTGGTTATGTGGGTATGAATATTGCTGTTCGAGCTAATGTTCGTGTTGCTCAAGCTGCTAGAACAAGCCTTAAAGGTGCTCTTGATATTGCTTTTAATGGTGGCGCTGTTGCGGGTCTTGCCGTTGCAGGTCTTGCTCTTTTAGGTGTATCTGGCTTTTTCTGGATTTTTTATGGTGTCCTTAGATTGCCTAACCCTGTTGAACCCCTTGTTGGTTTTGCTTTTGGTGCATCTCTGATTAGCTTATTTGCTCGTGTAGGTGGGGGTATTTACACTAAAGCTGCAGATGTTGGTGCTGATCTTGTAGGTAAGGTTGAGGCTGGCATTCCTGAAGATGATCCTCGTAACCCTGCGGTTATTGCTGATAATGTTGGTGATAACGTAGGTGACTGTGCTGGTATGGGTGCTGATCTTTTTGAAACCTATGCAGTGACTGCCATTGGTGCGATCTTTCTTGGTTACTTACTACCTGATGTTGCAGGTTCTGCGCCTAGACTTATTTTATTCCCCCTTATATTGGGTGCTATTGCCATTGTTGCGAGTGTGGCTGGCGTAATGTGGCCTGACGGTGTTTGGCCTATCAAAATGGGTAAAGATAGCAATGAAGATGGCGAAATTGACAATGAAGAAATTAATGTTATGGGTATGCTTTATAAGCGTGTCTACATTAGTGCTGGCCTGAGTGCTGTTGCTTTCATTTTTGCAACTCTCATTACTTTTATTGGCTTTGACTTTAAAGGTATTCTTGGTCGCGGAAACATGTTTAATATCTTCTTGTGCTCCCTTATTGGTATTGCTGTAACCATCGGTCTTATGTTTATAACTGAGTATTACACCAGTACCAACTTCCGTCCTGTTCGTAAAATTGCTAAAGCTTCTGAAACAGGTGGCGCGACTAACATCATCAGCGGCTTGGCTGTAGGTATGGAGTCAACTGCTGTTCCTGTAATCATTTTAGTTTTTGCTACTTTCTTCTCATTTCAATTAGCTGGTCTTTACGGCATTGCCATTGCCGCTGTAGCTATGCTTTCTATAACGGGCGTTATCGTAGCTATGGATACCTATGGACCTATTACTGATAATGCTGGTGGTATTGCAGAAATGAGTGATCTCCCAGAAGAAACTCGTAAAAATACTGACGCACTAGATGCTGTGGGTAACACGACCAAAGCCGTTACGAAAGGTTACGCCATTGGGTCTGCAGCGCTTGCCGCTTTGGTTCTCTTTAATGACTATACGCACCGTTTAGATGCGTGGGCTCATGAGCGTGGCTTAGCTAGTTTCGAATTCCGTCTTGATAATCCTATTGTCTTGGTAGGTCTTTTCATTGGCGCTATGCTTCCTTTCTTGTTTTCCTCATTCCTTATGGAATCTGTAGGTAAAGCGGCAGGTGCAGTTATTGAAGAAGTACGTCGTCAATTCCGGGAAATTCCGGGCATTATGGAAGGTACAGCGAAACCTGATTATGCTAAGTCGGTGGATATTGTGACTGCTGCAGCTTTACGTGAACTTCTTATTCCGGGTATTTTGTCTGTAGTTGCGCCGCTTATTGTAGGCTTCTTATTTGGTCCTTTGGCACTTGGTGGCTTGCTCATTGGTGTTATTGCCAGTGGTCTTATGATGGCGCTTATGATGAGCAATGGTGGTGGTGCTTGGGATAACGCTAAGAAGTACATTGAAGATGGTTATCATGGTGGCAAAGGCAGCCCTGCTCATGAGGCAGCCGTTGTTGGTGACACAGTTGGTGACCCGTACAAAGATACTGCTGGTCCTAGCATTAACCCACTAATCAAAGTTATTAATACTATTGCGCTTATATTCGCAAGCATTATTGCTTCTTCTGGTGGCATTTTGATGTAAACCCTATAAAGCTGATTTTGATTAGTTTTGAAAACCTAAAAAATAAAAACCGTTTAGATGCGTGGGCTCATGAGCGTGGCTTAGCTAGTTTCGAATTCCGTCTTGATAATCCTATTGTCTTGGTAGGTCTTTTCATTGGCGCTATGCTTCCTTTCTTGTTTTCCTCATTCCTTATGGAATCTGTAGGTAAAGCGGCAGGTGCAGTTATTGAAGAAGTACGTCGTCAATTCCGGGAAATTCCGGGCATTATGGAAGGTACAGCGAAACCTGATTATGCTAAGTCGGTGGATATTGTGACTGCTGCAGCTTTACGTGAACTTCTTATTCCGGGTATTTTGTCTGTAGTTGCGCCGCTTATTGTAGGCTTCTTATTTGGTCCTTTGGCACTTGGTGGCTTGCTCATTGGTGTTATTGCCAGTGGTCTTATGATGGCGCTTATGATGAGCAATGGTGGTGGTGCTTGGGATAACGCTAAGAAGTACATTGAAGATGGTTATCATGGTGGCAAAGGCAGCCCTGCTCATGAGGCAGCCGTTGTTGGTGACACAGTTGGTGACCCGTACAAAGATACTGCTGGTCCTAGCATTAACCCACTAATCAAAGTTATTAATACTATTGCGCTTATATTCGCAAGCATTATTGCTTCTTCTGGTGGCATTTTGATGTAAACCCTATAAAGCTGATTTTGATTAGTTTTGAAAACCTAAAAATAAAAACCTCAAAGCTTTTGCCTTTGAGGTTTTTTAGCACTAAATTTTAGTATAGAGCTAATCAACCTAAGAAACGAAGAGCAAAAACAAAAAAGAACACAAGTTTTCTCATCTAAACTAGAGGCTACAAAACACTAACAGCAATGCTAAATTACTAATCAAAGGAGGTACAAACTATTACAGAAAACCAACTGTACTTCTTAATAAACTCTCTGAACCACTAGAGGCTCGAGTGCTTCAACTAGGTTGATGCAATGTAGCAGCGCATTAGGTTTCAGGGAGTTTTTTTTATGTCTTTTTTTCAGCTATGACTTCGTAGTAATGCCAGTGTCTTGTTACACCCAAGGCTGAAGGGGCATCTTCTTCTAAATCACGAAAAACAAGAATATGTAGGGGTTCTAAAAGCTTCTTTAAGTCGCTTTCATTCATCGTCAAAATACTTTCAGTAGACGCTCTATAATCATTAGGTCCAAAGAAGTGGGCAGCAAATAAGCCGTCCTCTTTTAACGAAGCTTGAATGGTTTGCCAGACTTTAGCAAAGCCTGAGCTTGAACAAAAAGGTAAACTTAAGCCTGCATAGACAAAATCCACACTCGGCAACTTCGCCTTCTCAAAAGAACTCACCTGAACTTGTAAGTTTGCTCTATAAATCAGCTCGAGCTTTCCTAAGAGTTGCCTAATGGCTGCTGCCTCTTTGTCTATAGCTGTGACTTGCCAGCCTTTTTGAAGCAAATAAAGGCTCTCAGTGCCATCTCCTGACCCTAAATCCAGAGCTGTTCTTTGAGCCTCTGTTTCAAAGAAGCTTAGTGCTTCTAGAAAGAAAGGTCTAGCTGCCCTATTTTCTAGACTCTCATAGTAATTCATCCAATTTGACACAGCAAACTATACCAATTGCATTTACAAAAATTGCTACACACCTAAACAACTAGCCAAAAACAAGTCTCTAGAGAGTACTAAACCAAGCCGAAAGAAAACAACGTTATTAAGCTCGAGTTTTTCATGACTGCTGAGCGTTAGACTACTGCTTATGTCTGCTCGCGAAGCCTTTTTTATGGGCGTCAAAGATGCTTCTCCAACGTATCCTGCGGTTCTTTCTTTTGGTTTGGTGGCTGGGGTTAGTACCAAAGCTATTGGCATTGCTAATTTTCCGGCTATTCTTATGTCTATTTTTATGTTTTCAGGTACAGCGCAATTGGCTAGCTTACAGCTTTACAGTGAAGGCGCGTCCCTTATCATCATTTATTTAACTGCTTGCCTAGTAAATTTTCGCTATATCATGTACAGCGCTACGCTTGTACCTTACTTAAAAGAAATGTCTTTTGCTTGGCGAGCTTTGCTTTCTTTTCTTATGGTTGACCAGTCTTTTGCTTTTGCGTTGAACCGGTTTCAAGACAATCCAGCCATGATTAGTAAAGGTTGGTACTATTTAGGCATATCTATTCCTCTTTTTTTCTTTTGGAGCACAACCTGTGTTATTGGCATTCTTTTAGGTGCAAGATTGCCTCAGAGCTTATCTTTAGACTTCACGCTACCCCTTGTCTTTTTAGCTTTAACTGCAGTCACCTTAAAAAGTAAGGCTGCCGTAGTGGCAGCTTTTACCGGGGGAATAACTGCAGCTTTATTCGCATCTTTACCTAATGGCTTGGGTTTAGTAATTGCTGCCATTTTGGGTGTGACAGCAGGGCTTGTAAGTGAAACGTGGTTCAGACAGCATGAATAGTATCTGGTTTTTAGTTATTAGCCTATCCTTAGTCACCTTTTTACTACGTGCATCCTTTTTACTGTTTGGCAGCAAACTCGAGCTTTCTTCGAAGTTTGATCGTGTGTTTCGTTATATTCCTGCGGCTATTTTGGCTTCGTTGGTTGGGCCTGCATTTGTTAAGGATGCTGGGGTTGTGAGTTACAGTTTACTGAATCCTCAGTTATTGGCGGGTTTGCTTGCTATTTTGGTTGCTTGGAAAACAAAAAGCATTCTACTAACACTTGTTAGCGGAATGCTTTTTTTATGGTTATTTAAGGCTCTTATTTAAAGAAATTGGTAAGCGGATTTCCTTTTGTGTCGAAGGAAGGTGGGCGTCCGCTTACCTTTTATTACAGTAGCAGAGCTTTTTAATTATGCTTGGCTATTCGTCACACTTTTATCCGCACTCAGCAAAGACCACAATCGTTACGGGACTAATAAGCTTGCTGAAGTAATTTCCGTTGTAGTCTGTACCTTCTAACTGAACAGATGCATATGAACCTTCAGAGGTTGGGCTAGCAAAGATAGCTTGCGCAACATCGTCATCGATAGGGGTAATTCCTTCACCATATACTACAGGTCCATTAGCGTAAGTACCCCCTGAAGTGAGTGAACATTCAGTAACTTCTTCGCCACAGCTTAGTCCTGGAGGAACATTCATGGCTAAAGTCCCTTTAAGACTTTCTCCTGTAGCTGTAGCAATACGATTACCCTGAGCTGTGAAGTAATCCAAATAAACGTTTTCTATATAAGCCCCCATAGAGCCTGGTCTAGCAAACGCTTTTACGCGCATAGACTGAATAACATAGCTTGAAGGTACAGAGCATTCAGCAATGACATTACCATCAGCATCTTCTAAATCAACAAATGTACGCGTCAAGGTAATCTGACTACGTGTTTCATCAGATCCATCAACAAGGGAAGCCACTAAATCTGCGGTAGGTAGAACGTTAGTTAAGTTACAACCTGCAAGCAAAACGGTCATAACAGCGAGTAGTGAGAGTAAGTTTCGTTTCATACAAG